>JBCCBR010000181.1:0-7154 GCA_039033935.1 Verrucomicrobiota bacterium | reverse complement strand
GCTTCGTGCAAGGCTGTGTGCAACACCGATAACGTGTCGCTAACAATGTCATCGATTGCGTACGCGTGGCGGTACCATTCGAGCATCGTAAAGCTACTCGCCCGACATGGATTTAATGCGACCGTGCTGTTCTCGCTCGCACCCGATGGGACTGTTGATCCTGAAAATGGAGGCCACCTCAGCCACTCGGTCGCGCTCGAGACAGCCGATGCGATCGTGATGTCGTTGCGCTTTCGCCATTGGGATGATGAGTCAATGCAGCGCTTTGAGGATGCCCTCAATCGCGGTGTCCCGATGGTCGCTTTACGCACCTCGACTCACCCTTTCAATTTTCCAGACGATAGCAAGTGGGCAAAATACTCGTGGCGCGCGAGCCCAGAGTTGGGCTGGGAAAACGGCTTCGGTCGCCAGGTGATCGGGGAGACCTGGGTCAGTCATTGGGGCAAACACAAAGTGGAGGGCTGCCGCACCCACGTCGAACCGGGGCAGGAGGACCATCCCATCCTGAATGGAGTCGGCGAGATCTTCTGCACCTCCGACGTTTATGAGGCGAGTCCCCTTGAGCCCTCGACGATTCTCCTGCGGGGTGAGGTGACTGCTTCGTTTGATCCCGATTCCGAGGGGGTCGAGGGCAAAAACGACCCGATGCAGCCGGTCGTCTGGACTCGCGAGTTCGAGAACGAAGGCGAAAAGAAAAATCGGATTGTCACCAATACGATGGGTGCCTCGACTGATCTGCTCGATCCGGATCTCCGTCGCCTCGTCATCAACAGCGTCTTTTGGGGACTTGAGTTGGAGGTACTAGAGGAGGCAAATGTCGATGTGACTGGCTACGATCCATCCTTCTATTCATTCAAAGCCTTTAAAGTAGGGCTCAAGCCGGAGGATTTTATACCAGGAGCGGAAAAATTCAAAGATGCTCCGCTATTCAACGAACTGCCTGAAAACCAGCCTGAGAAAAAGAAGGGCAAAGGAAAGGGCGAGAAAAAAGCGAAGGCGAAATCAGAGCCGAAGAAGGCGGCAAATCAGCCAAAGGGCAAAGCAAAACCAGATGCTGAGCCCGAGCTCCCGCCGAAAGTGATTCCTCCTCTCAATCCCGAGAGTGTCCCGTTTGTGAAGGGCGAGGTGCCGGAAAGGCTCGTCGCTGAGGAAGGCGACAGCATTGTCATCATTGGCGCCGGGATGGCTTCGCGGATGAATCATTTCGGGCATTTTGAGACCGAGATCTTCCTGCGACATCCGGCACAAGACATCACGATCCGGAATATGGGGGACGAGGGCAACACCCCCGGCTTCCGGCCTCATCCCGGGCGCAACCAGGATCAGCAGTATGCCTTTCCTGGGGCGAAGGAGCTGCTGCCGCTCGAACTGCAGGCTCCTTCTAAACCGGTCGGTCATTTTGAGACTCCGGACCAGTGGCTGACGCGGTTGGGTGCTGATACCATTCTCGCCTTTTTTGGATTCAACTCATCCTTCGGTGGCCCTGCTGATGTCGGTCGGTTTGAAGCCGAGCTTGAGGCGTTTATCCAGCACACGCTCTCACAGAAATACAACGGCGAAACGGTCCCTCAGCTCGCTTTGATCTCTCCTTCCGCCTACCAGGACATCTCGGATCAATTCAGCGTCCCCGATGGGGTGCAGGAAAACGAAAATCTTGCGCTCTACTCGGCCGCGATGAAGAAAGTCTGCGCCGCCAACGGGGTGCTTTTCGTCGATGCCTTTGAGCTGAGTAAAGACGTCCTCGAAGGGGCCGACACGATTGATGGCTGTCTTCTCACCGACAGTGGCTATCAAAAGCTTGCTCCGATTCTCGCAGATCAGCTTTTCGGAGAAGCGGGCGACATTTCCGGGGACCGCACTGCCGTGCACGCTGCGGTGATGGAGAAAAACTGGGCCTGGCTCAACAATTTCAAAATTCCCAACGGAGTCCACGTCTACGGTCGTCGCTACAATCCCTACGGACCTGAAAACTACCCCTACGAGCTCGCCAAGACTCGCGAGTACACGGCGAATCGGGATCAGGCGATCTGGGCAGTGTTACAGGGAGAGGCTTTCGATCTGGCAGCCGCTGATGCTGAGACATCGCCGCTCCCGCCCGTTCCGACAAACTACAAGCCACCGACGGAAAACGAAAAGAATGGGACTGTCGATTACCAGGCTCCCGGTGTGACCGAATCTCTCATCCAGGTCGCAGACGGCTACCAGATTGAGCTGTTCGCGTCAGAGCAGAGCTTCCCCGATCTGAAGAACCCGGTGCAGCTCGCCTTTGACAACCAAGGGCGCCTCTGGGTCGCGACGATGGAGAGCTACCCCCACTACCGGATCGGAGATCCAAGGCCGAAAGACAAACTCATCATTCTGGAGGATCGGGACAAGGATGGCGTCGCCGATCATCAGATCACGTTTGCCGACGATCTTCACATCCCGATCGGGTTCGAGATTTCACACGACGGGGTCTACGTGTCGCAAAGTGGAAGCCTCGTGCGTCTCCGGGATGAGGACGGCGATGATCAGTACGACACCTACGAGGTGATGCTGAGCGGTTTCGACGACCACGACACTCACCACGCCATTTCATCGTTTTGTGCCGATCCGAGTGGGGCCTTTGTCATGAGTGAGGGTGTGTTTCTGCACTCAAATACCGAGAGTGCCTACGGGCCTTCTCGCGGCACCAATGGCGGGTTTTTCCGCTACAGCCCACAGCGCAAGCACATTGTCCGCTACTCACAGTTCTCGATTCCGAACCCATGGGGGATGGCCTTTGATGACTATGGGCAAGACTTCTTTCTGCACACGTCCGGCCCAAAGCTGTCATGGATGCTGCCGGGGACGCTCAAAGCTCGCTACGGAGCCAATTTGCAGGCTCCCGACCTGCTCACGAGCAATCAGGTGAGACCGACCTCCGGGATCGAATTTGTCTCGAGCCGCCATTTCCCTGAGGATGTTCAGGGCGATATCCTGATCAATAACAACATCGGCTTCCTCGGTGCGAAGCAGCATCGACCGAGTGAAGACGGGACCGGATTCACCACCGAGTTCGTCCAGGACCTCTTCGTTTCGGATGATCGCAATTTCCGACCAACCGATCTCGAGTTTGCTCCAGACGGTTCGCTCTACGTCGTCGACTGGCACAATGCCCTGATCGGGCACATGCAGCACAATGCACGCGATCCCAATCGCGATCACACCCACGGGAGGATTTTTCGGGTGACCTACCCGGACCGTCCACTGGTCGATCCGCCTGTGATCGATGGGGCTCCGATTGCTGATCTGCTTGAAAACCTCAAGCTCCACGAGTCGCGCGCCCGCTATCGGACTCGGCGTGAGCTTCGTGAGCACGATGGGATGACTGTAGCGAAAGCGGCGAGAGACTGGGCCGCTCAGCAAGCTGACGAGCGTCTCAAGCTGGAAGCGCTCTGGGTGACATGGGGGGCGGACCAGGTCGATCAGGAGCTCCTCAGCGAACTGCTCAACTCTAATGATCATCGAATCCGTTCTGCAGCGGTACGCGTGGCGCGGTTCAATGAGCACCAGATCGGTAACCTTTCCGATCTCCTTCTCCAGGCCGCGGCCGACGATCATGGACGCGTCCGGCTCGAAGCAATCACCGCCGCGACCTACTTGCCGGTCGATACCGCCAGGGCAATCGTCGAAACCGCCAAAGCAAAAGGTGTCGACGACTACACCGCCCAGACAATCAAGTTTGCAGAGGATCTGTTCGCTGGCGCTGCAATCAAAGAGGAAGAAAAGGGTAAAGAAAAACTGCCTAGCGGGATCACCGAAGATACCCCTCAACGCACCACCGTGCAGATCAACTGCATCGTCGAAGGACTGAAATTCGATGTGAAGAAGGTGGAGTTGGAAGCAGGCAAAAAAGTCCGCCTGATCTTCAACAATCCTGACGTGATGCAGCACAATCTTGTCGTCGTCAAACCGGGGACAGCCGATGCGGTGGCGATGGCAGCCATGACGATGGGGGCTGAGGGATTTGCGAAGCAGTTCCTCCCTGAAACCGAAGAAATCATCACCGCGACCAAGTTGCTCAATGCCAACGAGGAGGAAACGATCGAGTTCACCCTCGACCAGCCTGGAACCTACCCTTACGTGTGCACCTTCCCGGGGCATGCAGTATTGATGCGCGGAGAATTCATCGTCAAGTAACCCGTCTCCCAGGTCGCCCCGTGCCCGAGCTCCTACCGGACGAGGTGTTTTACGCTCAATTGCCGAGCGTGCACCTCGCGTCGGGGGCTCTTCTCCGAGACCAGAGCAATCGCTGTCTCATTGTCAATCCGACCTATCGCGAGGACTGGCTTATCCCCGGCGGCTGCGTCGATGAGGCTGAGTCTCCGTTTGAGACTTGTCAGCGAGAGGTGGAAGAGGAAATCGGTCTCAGCCTTGAGATCGGTTCCCTGCTCTCTGTCGAGTATGTCGCGAGGCATGGGCCGAAAGGGGAGTCAGTCCATTTTATATTCGACGGTGGTATTCTCTCTCCCGAGCAGATCGATTCGATTCGATTGCAGACGGAAGAAATTTCTGAATTCCGTTTGCTCCCTCTGGAGGAGGCCTGTGAACTTCTCGACCCGCTTCTCGCGGTCCGCTATCGGGCGGCCTGGCGGGCTCTCGAATCCGGTATTTGCTACCTCGAGCGAGGCACGCCCCAGACACCATCATGAAATCCTCGGTATTTTCCGCCCTGATGTTAGTGGCAGTCAGTCAGGTGCTGACCCCTCTTTTCGCCGAGACGTTTACTCCCTACACCGCTGAGACCGTCCCGGAAACCGTGGCCGATCTCTGGGCTGACATCGATCCCCGAGCGGAGCCACTCCAGGTTGAAGTGATTCGAGAGTGGGAAGAAGACGGCGCGGTCGTGCGCTACCTGCGCTACACCGTCTGCACCTTTCAGGGGGTGCCGTGCCAGGTCGCAGCGCTTTACATTTTTCCGGTGGGTCTTGAGCAGGGGCCTGCTTTCGTTTGGGCCCATGGCGGGGGGCAGCGAGCGGATAAATCTCGTGGACTCTATTTCGCGCGGCATGGGTATGCCTCGATTGATTTTAACTGGGGTGGACGGGAAGTCGTCGAGGGGGAGGAGACCAACACTGACTGGGGAAAACTCGATCCCTCGCAGGGTCCACGGTTCTATCCGAAATCACCGCGGGAGTCGGTCAAACTCAACCTGGAGCCAGATGACTTCACGATCGATCCAGTGGTGTCTCCTCGTAATGGGAACTGGTATCTGCTGGCGCTGGCTGGGAGACGGGCCATTTCTTTTCTGGAGCAGCAGCCCGAGGTCGATCCAGAAAAGATCGGCTTCACCGGCTATTCGATGGGGGGCAATATCACCAGCTACTGCGCGATCGATCCGAGGCTGAAAGCGGTTGTTGCGATGGTCGGTGGGACCGGGTTTTTGATGGAGGATTTCCGAGGACTCGAAAATTCCTCCCGCTGGACCCAGTATCGCAATCCAGAACTGTTTGCGGCGACTTTGGACTCGTCAGTTTACTGGCCTCTGGTGAAGTGCCCGGTCTTGTTTCTGAACGCAACGAATGACTTTCATGGGATCATGGAGCGATCCTATCAATGCGCCGACCGGCTCCCTCACGACAACTGGCATGCGAGTTACAACCTGCACTACAATCACTCGTTGAGGCGTGAGCAGTATGCCGCGTTGAAGCTGTGGTTCGATCACCACCTCAAAGGAGTGGGCAACAATCTTCCGCAGACGCCAGAGGCGAAGCTCTCAGTCGTTCCGAAAAACGGACTCTACACGTTTGTAGCAACACTCGATCCGGCAAGGCTCGATCAACTTCTTGAGGTCGAGGTTCTCTACACCTGGGATCCGAATCCGAGAACACGGCATTGGAAGACTGCCCCGGCGACGCTTTCTGATGGAACCGTCACTGCAGCGATTAAGAGCGCAAAGGGCCTGCCGCTCTTGGTCTTTGCAAACTGCACCTATCGCATCGCTGAACCCTTCATCGCCTTTGAGGATGTGAATCGCCCCGCGGATAGTTTTACGATCACTTCTCAGTTGGCTTCTCACTACCCTGAGCGTCTTGATTTGGGCAAACTGCGCGAGTCAGCCGAGCCAACTCCTCTGTTCCATGATTTCCGAGAGAATGGTCTGGAGGGATGGGGAACGAGCTCTCGTCGCAGCAGTCTGCGAACTTACCGCTTCCAAGACCCCACCCGAGAGACCCCCGGCGAAGCGCAATCGTTGGTTTTTGAGGTATCACCAAGTGAGAGGCGCTACAACTTCGTGCTGCGGGTCGGGAAGAATCGCTGGCTCCTGCCAAAGCGGGGTGAAGACGATACTTTTCGCGCCGTCCAGCCAGTGCCTCCCGGGTCAAACGAGGCGAGGTTTTCTCTGGCAGACTTTTCCAGCGCGGAGGGTCTGACGATGCCGGACTGGGAGGGAATCGTGACCCTCGACTTTGAAGTTGTCCACACCGATAGGGGAGGCGGGCCGATTGATCTCACCGCTGAATCGAATCGGGACTTTCTCGGAAAGGTTCGATGGGAGTGAGGAGCCATTCAAGAGGGTTGCCTCACCGACCTGACAGGGTTGAGTGAAGCACCAAACAGGGTCAGGTCACCGACTCAACCCTATCAAGTGAGACTTTGCGAGATCACACTTCGGAAGATAGCCGTCCCCGGCTGTCTGCGGAGCCAAGGCTCTCACGACGGTTGCATCGGGTAGGTTGACTGGAAATTCTCACGCAGAGGCGCGGAGGCGCAAAGATTCCATCAATTGCTGCTTCCTTTGCGCCCTTGCGGCTTTGTCTGCGCGTGGACAGCACAACCTGCGAGTCGGATTCATGGGCTTCGGGGAACAGGCGAGGACGCCTATTCTCCGGTGGAGCAAGGGAGGATAGCCGTCCCCGGCTGTCCGCGGAGCCACGGATTTCGCGACGGGGGTCATCGGGCTGGTCGATTGGAGAAGTCTCACGCAAAGGCGCGGAGGCGCGAAGATTCCATCAATTGCTATTTCCTTTGCGCCCTTGCGCCTTCGCGTGCGGCCTCTTCGTAGTCAGCCCAGCCATCTTTCGAGCGGGTTGGCTAAACATTCTGTGTCCTGGCCGGGACACAGAATATTGATGCCCCGGCAGAGTTCGGGGAACAGGCGAGCACGCCTATTCTCCAGCGGAGCAAAGGAG
>JBCCBR010000180.1:0-7157 GCA_039033935.1 Verrucomicrobiota bacterium | reverse complement strand
AGAGCTCAAAAAATTTTTGACAAGACAGCCTCTGTTCAGACACTGAGATGCACTTAAACCCGTCTCACCCCCGGATTGCCGATCAATGCAGGCACAATTCGGTTACTAGCCAACCGACCCATCTCCTGTCATCCGGCCGCCCCAATCCATATCCACGGGTCATGACAGTATTTGGGACGAGACCCGAAGTGATCAAGGTAGCCCCAGTGATCCGGCAGCTCGAGTCGATCGGCGTCGAAACCATCAACGTGTCTTCAGCCCAGCACCGCGACTTGATTCAACCTCTGATCGAACACTTCGACCTGCGAATCGATCACGATCTCGACGTAATGCGTCCTAATCAAACCCTCAGCGGAACCAGCGCAAGAGTGCTGAACACCATTGATCCGATCCTCGAGTCGGAGCGACCCGATGTGGTGCTGGTCCAGGGCGACACCACCACTGCTCTCGTCGCTGCCCAGGCAGCCTGGAACCGGCGCTGCCCGGTCGGCCACATCGAAGCAGGACTGAGAAGCGGTGATGCCACCAATCCTTTTCCCGAAGAGATGAATCGGCGCTTGATCAGTCAGCTGGCGACTTTCCATTTCGCGGCGACGACTCGAAATCAGCAGACGCTGTTGAGTGAGGGAATTGACCGTAACCAGGTCTTTGTCACGGGAAATCCAGTCATTGACGCACTTCATTGGACTCTCCAGCGACCAAGAGACCTGCAGGACAACGATCAGATTGACCTGCAGGCGATCGGCCAACGCATCATCTTGCTGACCACTCACCGCCGCGAGAGCTTTGGTGATTCCATGCGAGCCAATCTCGAAGTGATGGCCGACTTCGTTTCCGAGCGGGAGGATGTCTCGATCGTTTTTCCAGTCCATCCGAACCCGGCAGTGCGTCAGGCTGCTGAAGAAATCCTGGGGAATCGTCCTCGGATTCATCTCTTCGAGCCTTTGGCCTACCCAGAGTTTGTGGTCTGGATGAAGCGGGCATGGATGCTGGTGTCCGACTCGGGAGGCCTTCAAGAAGAAGCGCCTAGCCTCGGAAAGCCTCTGCTGGTGTTGCGCAAAAATACCGAGCGCCCCGAAGCTGTCGACTGTGGTGCGACGCGGCTGACCGATGGCTCAGCGACGAAGCTAAAGGAGGAACTCACAACCCACTATCTCAGCAACGAGTGGGCAGACCAAGTGCGGCAGTTGGAGAATCCCTTCGGAGACGGATCTGCCGCTGAGCGGATCAGCAGCGCACTGCTGCAACATGCCGCGAGAGTTTCGTAAGCCTGGGCGGCAATCTTTCCGCTGTATATTATTGAAATTATATAAAATCAGGAATTTGGCTTGCCTCTCTTTATAATTTTCGTATCTTTGATGTTTTTAAGGCATTCAGCCGTCTCGAAATGTCCCTACCAGCCTGTCAGCCTGCCCCGGAATTGGCAAAACCATCAGCGAACCTACCCGAGGTCACGCTAATCGTGCCGATCTACAACGAGGCGGACCAATTCGAAGCGAATTATCTGTGTCTGACTGACTATCTCGCGACCTTGAGCGGTCGCTTTGCCTTTCGAATCCTTTACATCAATGACGGTAGCGGTGACGGGAGTCGGGAGTTACTGCAATCGGTCGAGCAGGACAATCCGATCGTGGAGGTGATCCACCATCACATCAATCAGGGCCTCAACGCCGCCCTAATGACTGGCTTTGCCAATGTCAAAACGCGATATGCGGTCACCCTCGACGCGGATCTGAGCTATTCACCGGACCATATTGAGCGTCTTCTCGACCGCCTCATTTCCCGATCAGCTCATCTGGTGCTCGCGTCACCCTACATGAAAGGGGGGCGAACCACGGCAGTGCCCTTCGATCGACACCTCATGAGTCGCGCTGCCAACTGGTTTCTTGGACGCATCGCCCCTGAGCGCCTTCATACGCTCACCGGGATGGTCCGCGCCTACGACATGGAATTCCTTCGCGGTGTCGACCTCAAGGCGAGCTCGATGGATATTAATCCCGAAATCATCTACAAAACACTGCTCCTCCGCGGAAAAGTGGAAGAGATCCCGGCTCACCTCGACTGGTCCTCGCTAAGGGCCCCCGAACAATCTCCACGCCGGCGCAGCTTCGGATTTCAGTGGAACACTCTCGCGATCCTGTTCTCCGGATTTCTGTTCCGCCCGTTTCTATTCTTTCTGGTGCCAGGCTTGTTGATGCTCCTGATCGCGATGGTCTGCACCGTCATCGCATTAGCCCATATCCCGACTCACTTCGATCCTACCGTGACGGGCTCCTTCCTCGACCAACTCAAGTTTGCGATCGATTCAGCCTACGACGCACATGGCTATGCCTTCGTCGGAACCGGGATCCTCCTCATCCTCGCTGTTCAGCTACTGACACTTGGAGTCATGAGCATGCAGAGCAAACGCTACTTTGAGGAACTCTTTCATCTCGGGACGACCGTCTACCGATCTACCCAAAAATTAAGTCCTAACCAAACCACAGCCCATCATGCCAGCTACATCAATCCCAACGAAGCTTCCTGAGAAACTTGAGCTACCATCAGACCAGGATTCGACAGGTCGCACTCTCGGGGATCGCGAGGTCAAATACGTCACCGAAGCGATCCGCTCCGGAACATTGACCAGCACCAAGGGAACTTTCACGAAGCGATTCGAGACCGCTTTCGCTGAAAAAGTCGATGCGAAGCATGCCATTGCCTGCGCATCAGGCAGCGCCGCCATTCACGTCGCAGTTGCAGCTCTCAAGCTTGAACCAGGCGACGAGGTCATCACGACCTCAATTACCGACATGGGTGCTCTCACCCCGATCCTCTTCCAGGGCGGGATCCCTGTCTTCGCAGACGTCGATCCGACGACTTGGAATGTAACAGCCCATTCCATCCGCCAGCGCATCAGTGAAAAAACTCGTGGTATCATCGTGACTCATCTGTTCGGAAATCCGTGCGATATGGACCCGATCATGGAAGTCGCCAGAGAGCACGACATCCCCGTGATCGAAGACTGCGCTCAGGCCTTCTTGGCCACCTATCGGGGTCGGCAGGTCGGAACACTCGGTGACATCGGCTGCTTCTCACTTCAGCAGGGAAAACACATTACAACCGGTGAGGGCGGGATTTGCGTCACCAACAATGAACACTTTGCACGCGAGATCTTCCTATTCGTAAACAAGGCATGGGGCTACGGCGACGCCAAGCCAGATCACTATTATTCGGCCTTGAATTACCGCTTATCGGAACTCCAGGGAGCAGTGGCCCTCGCTCAGCTTGAACAGCTCGACGAAGTGGTCTCAAGCCGAGTATCCGGGGCTGCCAAGTTGACAGAGCTGATCTCTGATCTCGACGGAATCCGCCCGCCGGTGCACACCGTCGAAAGCGTCCACACCTATTGGAAGTATTGTCTCTCGATCGATGCCGAGCGCCACCCCGAGGGAGCTCCGCGTCTTGCCGCTCTACTGCGAGAGCGAGGTATCGCTTGCGCGCCGCGCTACATCCAGAAGCCAGCTTTCGAATGTGAGGTCTTTCGGAACCAACGAACCCTCGGCGATAGCCGCTTCCCATTCAACCACGCGCGTCCAGAGGCCACCGATTACGATCGAAGCCACTTTCCCGGAACCTACCGGGGACTCGAGGAAGTGCTCGTCCTACCGTGGAACGAGGCCTACACCCAGGAACACATCGAGGCGATTGCGCGTGCCGTCATCGAATGCGTCGAGCAGCTCGATGCCTAATAGTAAAATACCGCAATCGATCCTCTCAAACTAACATTTCAAGAAATGGTCTCTTCGATCGACTCAAATCATACTACCCGCTTTGCGATAGTGGGTGCTGGCGGAATCGCCGGCGCCTACGCTCTCGCATTCGACGAAACCGACGAAGCGACTCTCGACGCAGTCGTCGATGTTCGCGAAGACGCTGCCAAAGCTCTCGCTGAACCGCGTGACGCTCGCGTTTACAGCTCGGTCGATGCCATGCTCGACAGCGCTCTCGAAGTCGATGCCGTGATTATTTGTACTCCTCCGAATACGCACGAGCAAATTACGGTGCGGCTACTCGAGCACGGCCTTCATGTGCTCTGTGAGAAGCCCCTCGCTATTCATTCCTCTGAAGCTGAGGCAATGGCCGAGGCAGCTGATCGGACCGGCAAGCTGATCACCATGGCATCAAAATTTCGCTACGTGCCTGACGTGTCCGAAGCGAAACAGCTCATCGAGTCTGGGGCCATTGGCGAATTGATTCTATTTGAGAATAGCTTCACTAGCTTTGTCGATATGTCAGAGCGCTGGAACTCCACTCCAGAAATATCGGGAGGGGGCGTTCTCATTGACAACGGTACTCACTCGCTCGATCTCGCTCGATTTTTCCTCGGTCCTATCGAAGAACTGCAAGTGACTGAGGGCCTTCGCACTCAGGATCTCAGAGTTGAGGAAACCGTTGCTATCCAATTCAAAAGCCGAAGCGGGACGATGGGCAGTATCGATCTCTCCTGGACAATAACGAAGGGACTTCCCAGCTACATCACGCTTCATGGATCCGAAGGTTGTATCGTCCTCGGCTGGCAGGGCTCAAAATGGAAGCGACACGGAGAAGGGTGGAACGAGTTTGGCTCCGGTTTCAACAAGGTGACCGCCTTTCAGAATCAGATCGAAAACTTCTCCCGGGCGATTCATGGAGAAGAGCCTCTCCTCATTACAATTCAAGATGGCCTCGCCTCAGTTCGCGCAATCGAGGCCGCCTACGAATCAATGAGAGAAGTACCTTGGCAATCCGTCCTGCCCAGCACATTCGAGCCTCGTTCTGCGGCGCTCAACGCGAACGCGAGCGAACTATCATCCTGACGCCGAGTCATGTCCGTCGCGACGATTCCAGCTTCAGCCTTTGTCCATGAGACGTCTCTGCTCGAAGAAGGAGTCGTCCTCGGCGAGGACTCAAGAGTCTGGGACCACGTTCACATTCGCCACCACACAAGGATTGGTGACGAAACGTCTGTCGGCGGCGGCACAACCATAGCCTACGATGTATCTATTGGGAATCGGGTGAAAATAAACAGTCGCGCCTATATCCCGACCGCTGTCACGATCGAAGACGGCGTCATGATTAGTGCTGGCGTTATCTTTACAAACGATCGCTTCCCGAGAGCGACTGAGCCGGACCTACTGACCCTGAAAAGCTCACAACCCGATGAGGAGACCCTGCCGACTCGGGTTTGCGAAGGAGCCACAATTGGAGCCGGCGCAACCATAGGGTGTGACCTCTCAATCGGTCGCTTCGCCATGATCGGGATGGGCAGTGTCGTAACCCGTTCGGTAGGCGACTTTCACCTCTCCGTCGGCAATCCCGCCAGGCACATCGGCTACGTCTGCCGATGTGGCCAGCGAATCGCTTCACTCGAGCCCTCGTTAGATATAATTCAATGTCAGCACTGTCCACACAAATACAAGATCGAAAACACCACGGTCACCGAGATCGCCTAGGCGAGAAACACGCAACCACTTCATCCGGGGACCGCATCGCCATTGTCGGCGGTGGAATACTCGGGATGACTTTGGCAAAACGACTCGCTGAAGGTGGCAAACAGGTGACCCTGATCGAGGCCGCACCACACCTTGGCGGGCTCGCTGACGCATGGGAATTCGGCGGTATTACCTGGGACCGGCACTATCATGTTACTTTGCTATCCGACCTTCACCTCCGCAAAATCATCGATCAGCTCGGTCTCGCCGACGAGATGGAGTGGGTCGAAACCAAGACTGGATTTTACACTGACGGACAATGGTATTCGATGTCGAACACCCTTGAGTTTCTTAAGTTTCCACCGCTCAACCTCATTCAAAAACTGCGGCTTGTATTCACCATTTTTCTCGCCTAAAAATTTCGCGACTGGAAACGACTTGAACAGATCCGGGCAGTGGATTGGCTACGCCGCTGGTCAGGGGAATCGGTCCTCGAAAAAATGTGGAGTCCACTCCTCAAAGCCAAGCTCGGCGACAATCACGAAAAAGCTTCCGCCGCATTCATCTGGGCTATCATCGCATGGATGTATGCGGCCCGTCGATCGGGCCTCAAAAAGGAACTTTTTGGTTATCTCAAGGGCGGCTACGCAAACTTTCTTGCTGCCTACAGCAAACACCTCGGTGAACTCGGGATAGAGACCCGAGTCAGCACCGCAATTAAAGAGATTCGCAAAGATCCGACCGGTGTCCGTATCGACGAAGAACTCTTTGACGAAGTCATTGTCACCACCCCGATGCCAAGCGCCGCGAAACTTTGCCCAGACCTGACTGAGGCAGAGACCGAGCAACTCAACCAAGTCGAATACCAAGGCATTGTCTGCGCTTCGCTTCTGCTGAAAAAGCCAGCATCCGGCTTCTACGTATCGAACATAACCGACCCGGCCCCCTACACCGCTATCATTGAGATGACGACCCTGGTCGATCCATTGGAATTCGATGGGCGAACCCTCGTTTACCTCCCGAAATACGTAGCTCCTGATGATCCCATCTTCGAGAAGACCGATACAGCAATCGCCGAAGAATTCACCACCGCACTTCTCGATATGCTACCGCACCTCACTCGCGAAGATATCGAGGCACTTCGGATCTCGCGAGTTCGTCACGTGCTCGCTTTATCAACTCTGAATTACTCCAGCCTACTACCTGCAACCACTACCTCAATACCGGGCCTTCATCTCATTAATTCCGCCCACATCACCAACGGAACTCTCAATGTGAATGAAACGATTCAGTTAGCCAACGAATCCGCCAGGAGTTTCCTCGAAAGAACCAACGAATTGGTTGGCAGCTCTTGAATCGGTAAAACTAATCTACCGATCATCGTTGTCGTCGTCGCGGCGAGCCCAAATCTTCTCCCAAAATACCTTATCAGACTGCAAATAAAGTTTATTCAGAAAGATAGAGAGCTATCGGCGTTCTCCTCTACTCATCTTCTTAACCTCCGTCTTTATTTGCTCCAACGTCATAGGCCGAAATTAGGAAAACCGAAACCTCGTTTCAATCCGGTTCTTTCTCCTCTTATCTCTTTCATCAAATGAAAACTCGAATCGCCAGCATCTCGCTCGACCTCGACAATCAGTGGTCTTACATGAAGACACACGGAGACGAAGGTTGGGAGCAATTCCCGAGCTACCTTGACAAAGT
>JBCCBR010000179.1:0-7168 GCA_039033935.1 Verrucomicrobiota bacterium | reverse complement strand
GGTTCTGAGCTATCCAGCGAAATCTTGGAATCTCTTGGGACAGGCACTCCATCACTGTTTTTCGCGGTAACTGCTTAGCGCTCCGTACAAGTCGAGCCTAAACTGCGTTCCAGACCAATGAACTCTCCTGATGCCTGAGCCGACTCGTGAGCTTCTCGACTACCTTGGTGATTACGTCACCGAGCATAAGCGTTCCAAAATGACGCGTGTTCTGGCCGAGCGGACTCGCCAGATTTCGATTGCTCTTGAGAATGTTTTTCAGCCGCACAACGCGAGTGCCTGTCTTCGGACTTGTGATTGCCTCGGCATTCAAGACGTCCACATCGTCGAGGGACGCAATGAATACCGGCCCAATGACGAAGTCTCGCTCGGGAGCTCAAAGTGGCTGACCTTGCACCGTTACTATGAGACACTCTCTTGCATCGAAAGCCTGCGAGCTAGAGGCTACACAATTGTAGCAACTACCCCTCACGCGGAGGCTCATGATCTGGTCTCTCTGCCGCTCGAGCGACCACTCGCGATCTGGTTTGGAACGGAGGAAGGGGGGCTCACCGAGACTGCTCTGGAGGCAGCAGACCTGACACTGAGCCTCCCCATGTTTGGCTTCACTGAGAGCTACAATATCTCCGTGACTGTCGCGATCGTCCTCGCGAGACTGACCGAGCGCCTTCGCAGCGAGGGCATTTCCTGGCAGCTCGACTCGGAAACTCAGGATGAAATCCGCCTGGAATGGTATCGCAAAGTGGTGAAACGCCACGACATCCTCGAAGCGGCTTTTTGGGATGAAAAGTCGTGCCGGGACGACGCCTCAGAAAAGTGATTCACTGACGAAATGCTCTCTTTGTGACAGCAAGTGGCTGTCGGTGACCCACCCCTTGGGTGAACGTATTACCCAGAGAACGATGCACGAATCTTCGGATTCGGAACGGCGACGTTTTGACTTTCTCCCTCCTGCCTTGTACGACTGCCGAGCTGCTGACCCATGCAACTAGAGCTTCAGTTTTCGACCAAACCCGATCGCGTCTTCCTGGGATGGGCTCGTCCGCTTGTTGACCTCGCCGTTGCTCGCCTCACTGAAGGATGGGATGAGACCGGGCTGCTTGATCTTTCCGAGCGGCTTATCATCGTTCCGAGCCGTCAGGCCGGGCGTCGCTTGCGTGAGGCCCTCGCTGTTCACACCGCGAAATTCAATGCGGCTGTGCTGCCGCCCCTCGTGGTGACTCCTAGCTATCTGGTTTCGGTCGAGCGACTTCCGGGTCGCGAAGGGGATCATCGATCAGTCACGTCAGCACGCTCCACTCAGCTGCTTTGGACGGCGCTGCTGATGCAGCTGCCTCTCGAGAACTACCGAAGGCTTTTCCCGGTAGACCCAGTCGACCGCAGCTTGCGTTGGGCAGCGGATACCGCTGCGGAGATTCTTGAAGTTCGCAACTTGTTGACCGAAGCGGGGCACTCGCTCGACTCAGCTTCTTCGGTTCTCGGTGCCGAAGGTCTCGAGGCAGGACGATGGGAAGATCTAGCCAAAATCGAGGCGAAGGCGACTTCACTTGGGGAAACTTGCGGTTTGCGGGATGAAGCAAAACTCCGCGTGACGCTCGCCGAGCGAGCAACCGTTCCCGAGGGGATTCGCCAGATCGAGGTGATCGGAGTGCCCGATTTGAAGCCTCTCGCGGCGAGTATTCTTGAAGCGCTCGCAGATCAGCTTTCCGTCGCAATTTTGATCCAGGGTCCATCTTCATTGGCGAAGACATTCGACGACTTTGGACGTCCACTTGCAGGGGATTGGCTTGAACGAGAGTTACCAATTCCCTTTCCCAAGCAACGCATTCATCGGGCGATCAATCCGACGGCCCAAGCCAGCATCGCCCGCAGGCTCGTGTCGTCCCATGCGGAACCGAGCGGTTGTGCTGCGATCGGATTACCTGATCCGGAATTGGCTGCTCCGATAGAAAGGCATTTCGCGGAGGTCGCTGTGCCGACCTATAATCCGGCTGGAGAGTCGCTCCGGCAGAGCGGGATATACTTTCTTCTGAAAACCTTGGCAGACGCCTTCCATCAGGATCGTTTTCGTGACTACCGGACGCTGCTGAACTTACCCTATTTCGGAGATGCGGCGCGCCGGGCAGCCCAGCTTGACGATGACCGCCGCGTCTCATTGCCACAACTGCAGCGGCTGTGTGACGATCTCATCCTCGAGACTCTTCCCGGGACCTTGGGCGAAGCCCGCGCCGGGGCAAAGCGCCGTTTTTCGGCTTCGCCGGAGTTGACTCGACTGCTCGACTGGATGGCGAGCTGGCGGGACCGTTTCCGTGGTGGAGACTTCTCGGAATCGCTGACCGCTTTCTTGATCGAGCTGCATGCAGACTCGCGGCTTCAGACTCGCGATCCTCTCGCGACCTCGCTCCGCGAGATTGCCAGTGCGTTCGATGATCTCCAGTCCGATCTCGTGGCAACCGCTCCCGCTTTTCGCTCGACGCTGACTAGTTCCGATCAATTTCAGCTTTTGCTCAGCGAGATCGCTTCGGCTCGGCTTTACAAGGAGCGCGACCCGGGTGCGGTGGAGTTGCAAGGTTGGCTGGAGCTTGCCTGGGAAGATGCTCCTCATCTCATCGTCACCGGCATGAACGACGATTTCGTGCCCGAGTCGATCATCGGCCACGCCTACCTTCCCGATAGTGCTCGGACTCTCCTCGGGGTTGAAGACAATGCCGCCCGGGAGGCGCGCGATCGGTTTCTGTTTAGCGCTTTGTTAGCGTCTCGCGCCGAGGGAGATGGGCGAGTCGACCTCATCTTCGGGAGAGAGACGTCGGGAGGTGATCCCCTGCGACCGTCGCGTTTGTTATTTCAATGTAGCGATGCCGAGCTCCCGGAGCGGACGCTCTTTCTTTTTGGAGAAGAGGATACGGTTGAGACTCCGGTCGCCCGCACCGTTGCGTTTCCTCTCGTGCCGAGACCGCTTCCCTCTGACCATCGAGTCTTCGAAACCTCCAGCCCCAGTGCTTTGAAGACTTACCTGCGTTGCCCGTTTCGGTTTTACCTGAATTACGGGCTTAAGATGGAGCCAATCGATATCACCAAGCGTGAGATGGATGCGGCCGACTTTGGGAATCTGGTGCACCATGCGCTGGAAAGTTTGGTTGAAGATTCGGCGGCTGCTGCTTCGAGCGATCCCGATGAAATCAAAGACTACCTCCACGCGGCGGTCGATCGCTTGCTTCGCGATCGATTTGGGAAACGTCTGACGACGCCACTGGTGGTGCAGCGCGAGGCCGCTCGGAAACGTCTCGCGTGGTGGGCTCCGATCGAGGGATATCAGCGGGAGGAAGGATGGGAGATCAAAAGCTCAGAAGAGGCCTTCGGCAGCGAGGGTTGGCCTTTTGAGCTTTCCGGGATCACGATTCGGGGTCGGATCGATCGTATCGACCACCATCCTGAGCACGGGTTTCGAGTGATTGATTTCAAAACACTCTCTCCGATGCAGGGCGGCAAACTCAGGGGAGTTGCTGAGTATCACCTCTCCCCGCTCAAAAAAGCGGATGCGCCGGAGGACTTCCCTGAGTGGCAGCTTGTCGAGCACGAGGGAACCCTGAAGCGCTGGACCGATCTGCAGATTCCTCTCTACCGACTGGCGATGGCGAGTCAATCTGATGATCGAGCGGAGTCCCCGATCACTTGTGGCTACGCGACACTCGGTAAGTCAGAGCCGGAGGTGAGACTCGATCTTTGGGAAGACCTCGATGCGGAGCTGCTCGAGTCGGCGCGACGCTGTGCGATTGGTGCGCTCGAGTCCATTCGATCCGGTCGTTTCTGGCCGCCCATGTCGGAGCCACCTCCGCGCTGGGATCCCTACAGCGAAATACTTGGCGCTGATCCGAGCGCGACGATTGATCCAGCCTTGCTCGCCACACATCCTGACTGAACCGCAATTTCTCGATGCAGATTCCAAAGATTCCCAGCGAGATGATCCTCGCCTCGGCCGGTTCGGGTAAGACCTGGCAGCTCACCAATCGCTACATCGCTCTGATGGCGCTTCAGCTTAAGAGTGGAATTCCGGTCGAGCCGGAGCGCATCATCGCGGTCACCTTTACCCGCAAAGCTGCCGGTGAGTTTTTCGATTCCATCCTCGTGAAATTGGCGAAAGCAGCGACCGATCCGATTGCGGCTGCCTCGCTCGGCGCTGACGGGAAAGACCCGCTGGCTCCGGTCCTCGCCTCGTTGAGTGAGGATGATTACCTCTCCTTGCTCCGCATTTTTATCGCTCGGATGCCGAAGTTGTTTCTCGGCACACTGGACAGCTTTTTCGCGACTGTGTTAGGGGCGTTTCCGGCTGAGTTTGGGCTGGCGAGCGATTTTTCGGTGATGGATGATCACTCCGGCGCCGTCGCAAAAAGCCGAGTCTACGATCAGATTTTTCAGCGTGATCTTGGCGATCCGGCTGCAGCGGATGCCCGGCAGAAAAGTTTTCTCGAGGCATTTCGCCTTGCTACTTTTGGCAAAGAAGAAGCCCGCATCTTTGATGCGCTCGACGATCACATCGGGAAACTACACGCTACCTATCTCGCGGCTCCGAGCCCCCTGCGATGGGGAGATCGGGACACGATCTGGGGTCCTTGTGGTTGCGACTTCCTCGGAGAAACGGATCCGATCGGCCAAATTCTGGAGCGACTCTGGGGGACCTTCGAGCAAAATCCAGATCAGGTGCACCGCGCTTTCTGGGATGAATTTCGCGAGGAGCTGCTCAATCACTTTCCGGGGCAGAGCTTTGCGAAGCGCACCAAATACATGCTGCCAAAGTTGCTCCCCGAGTGGTCTCGGTTTCTGGCTGGATCGGCGGAGGTGAAGTTTGGGAGCACGGTCCACGAGTTTGATCCTATCGCCTGCGAATGCGTGGTCGCGATACTGCGTTTTCTGATCGGCGGTGATATTGCAGTGCGGATGCGACGGACTCGCGGGGTCCACGATATTCTCGCCCACTACGAGTCGCTTTATGCCGATACGGTGCGGCGACGCGGTGATCTCACCTTCGATGATATCAAGCTTCTCCTCGCTGGACACGACTACTCGCTTGCAGGCGAAGGTGCGAGCCTCCAGCCAGTGTTCACTCAGCATTCGCTCGACCCAGATCGGCTCAGGATCGATTACCGACTCGATGCCCGCTACGACCATTGGCTACTCGACGAGTTTCAGGACACCAGTCACCTCGAGTGGCGAGTGATCTCGAATCTGATCGACGAAGTGGTGCAGGACGAGTCGGGCACTCGCTCGCTTTTTCAGGTGGGTGATATCAAGCAGGCCATTTTCGCCTGGCGAGGTGGCGACACTCGACTTTTTAAGGAAATAGGTGAGCACTACAACGCAAATGCCGTCGCCGCTGAGCTTGACCCACCAATTCTGCGGCGTGATCTCGATGTCTCGTGGCGCTCGGTCGCGGCGATTCTGGATCCGGTCAATCGGCTCTTCGGTGACCCGGCAGCACTCTCCGCGCTTGGGCTGCCCGACGCGACCCTTCAGGAGTGGGATTGGAGCGATCATCAGGTCGCTCCGCCGAACGCCGATCAGGTCGGATTCACCACCGTGCTACAAGCCGTTGACGAAACAGGCGGGCCAACAAAAGACCGAGAGGCGCGCTACGATTTGGTGGTAGCGGTTCTTGAGGAGCTTGATCCGATTGAGAGAGGGTTGAGTTGCGCCATCATTGTCCAAAAAAATGATACCGGGAGCGAGTTGCTCGACTACATCCGCGCCCATTGCGAGATCCCGGTGGTAAGCGAGTCAGACCAGACAATCTCGACGGACAATCCTCTCGGTCTCGCTTTGTTGAGTGCCTTTCAACTCGCGGCTCACCCGGGTGATCACTTTGCCTGGGAGCATCTCTGCATGACACCGCTTCGTCACGCCTTTACCGTCCGCGAGCTCTCTGCTGGTGCCTTCGCACGTGAGGTGGCTCTCGCCATTTACAACGATGGGTTCGAGGCGACGACCCGTCTTCTACTTTCGATGATCGAGTCCCATCTCGGCGAGGAAGGGGCAAGCCAACCAATGGCTTTGGACGCATTTTCAGCTCGCCGTGGTGAGGCGATTGCCCTGGCCGCTCGCGGCTTCGATGAGACAGGTTCTCGCGACATCGACGACTTTGTCGCCTTTCTCCGCAGCTGCGAATCGCGCGAGGCGGGGAGCGAGGCAGCGGTGCCGATCCTGACAATTCACAAGTCGAAAGGCCTCACCTACGATGCGGTGATATTGCCCGATCTTCAGGGCAAAGCTCTCACCACTGAGCGCCAGGGTATCGGGAAAAAGCTCAATCAACGCCGCGAAATCGAGTGGGTGCTCGAAATGCCGGTCAAAGCCATCAGTGAAGTGGATCCGACTCTCGCTGCATACCGTGCCGAGAATCAGGCTGAGGCTGCCTATGAGGCGCTCTGCAAATACTATGTCGCGATGACTCGGGCGCGGTTTGCTAATTATCTAATCGTCGAGCCCATAACCGGGACTAAGAATTTCCCGAAGCTTCTTGGGGATGTGTTAGGTGGTGATCCAGTCGAGGTGTGCTACTCAGGGCGAGCGGCTTCCGGGATCTTCGAAAGCGAAGGTAAGTCCAGCGATCGTCAGTGGTGGAAGGGATACACCGCAGCGAAGTTGGTTCAAGACGACGAAGAGCCGGAGTCTCCCGCCCTCGATCTTGTCCAAAGGCCAAGACCGTCTCGACGCACGGCCAGTGGTTCGGAAGGCGGGATGATCACCGCCGCGCAGATCTTGAGTCCTGATGCCGCCCCGGCCCGGTTGCTCGGGACCGAGGTGCACGAGTTGTTCGAGACGATCGAGTGGTACGCGCGCGACAGTGAGGACCACCTTCCGGAAGGTGATGCGGGGGAAGAAGCCGTGGCGCTGGTGAGGCTGGCGCTCGGAAAGAGTTCGATCCAGCAGGCTCTCTCTTGTCCCGGTCCGCATGCCGAAGTCTGGCGGGAAAAGGCCTTCGAAGTTTTGATTGATGATGAGTGGCTCTCCGGGATCTTTGATCGGGTCACGCTGGTCGATGGCACGTCAGAGGACATTGCGCAGGACTACCGCACCATCATTGCCGAGCTTAAGGCCTATGGCGGTGCTTTGGCGGACAAGCCGCGGGTGACCGTGCTCAACAAGATCGACGCACTGGATGAGGAGGAGCAGG
>JBCCBR010000178.1:0-7220 GCA_039033935.1 Verrucomicrobiota bacterium | reverse complement strand
GCGATGGTCGTCAGCTTGAGAAAAACTGACCACGCCGAAAGCGAAGAGAGCGAGTGAGGCAAGGGTTTTGCGCATCCGCCAACAAACCGATAAGTGAGCCATTCGGCAAGATTTTTCGCGAGCGCATCCGAGTTCGAGTCTCGGGTCAGGCCGGGCAATCTTGAACCGCGCATTTCGCATCTGATCTCCTTTGATTCGGTTGCTTTTCCAGAGATCCTCTCGATCATTCCGCCGCCATGAAGATCGTTATCCTCGATGCCTATGCCGCCAACCCCGGTGACCTCGACTGGTCCGCTCTCGAGTCACTTGGCGACCTCACGATACATGACCGCACTCCGCCCGAGCAGGTCGTGGAGCGGGCCGCCGGCGCCGAAGTTGTCCTAACGAATAAGGCTCTCCTTCCGGCTGAGGCGATTTCTCAATTGCCGGATCTCAAGTATATCGGCGTCATCGCCACCGGAGTAAACATCGTCGACCTCGAAGCCGCCGTGAAAGCAGGCATTACCGTCACTAACGTGCCCGGCTACAGCACCCAGTCGGTCGCTCAGCTCACCTTCGCCTTCATCCTGGAGCTCGCCTCGCGAGTTGCGGAGCACGATGCCGCTGTCCAAGCGGGCGATTGGATCCGTTCTGACGATTTCAGTTTCACCACCCGCCCCCTCATCGAGCTGGCCGGCAAGCGACTCGGGATCATCGGCTATGGCGATATTGGTCAGGCCGTCGCAAAGATCGGCGAGGCCATGGGCATGGAAGTGCGTGTCGCCAATCGCACCCCGGAGAAAGTGCCCGCAGAGCAGCGCCTCGCGCTCGATGAGGTATTCCAAACCAGCGACGTGGTCACCCTGCACTGCCCGCTGACTCCAGACACCGAGAATCTGGTCGATGCCGCTCGGCTGAAGTCGATGAAGCCGACAGCGATGCTGATCAACACCTCGCGGGGTCCTCTTGTTGATGAGGCCGCCCTTGCCGAGGCCCTGAGGAGCGTGACTATCGCTGCGGCAGGACTCGACGTCCTCTGCGCTGAGCCAATGCAGCCCGATCACCCACTTCTCGGGATCACCGATTGCCTGATCACCCCACATATCGCCTGGGCGTCGTTTGAAGCAAGAGAGCGGCTCATTGCCGAGGTCGCGGCAAATCTCAAGGCCTGGGTCGACGGAGCACCGGTCAACGTGATCGGAGATTGAATCTTCAAGGGAGGCAGACTAAAGTCTCCCTCACTTTCCGGGGCTGTAGCTCAGTGGTTAGAGCAGCCCCGACTCTGTCGGGGTTGGTCGTCGGTGTAAGAGAGAGTCTTGAAGTTTTCGCGACCTCGCTTAGTCTCCATTCTCCCTTTCTGGGGCTGTAGCTCAGTGGTCAGAGCAGGGGACTCATAATCCCTTGGTCGTCGGTTCAAGTCCGACCGGCCCTACTTATTTCGTCGAGGATGGCACTTGTATACTGTCTCAAAGGAACGTCAGGTCGCCACTACATCGGGGCGACCGAAGACTTGGAGGCGCGGGTCGCAAGGCACAATGCTGGATTGGTCTATTCGAGCAAGCGCCTCGGCATCCCATTGGTCCTCGTAGCAAGTCGTGAGTTTGATTCGATGAACGACGCTCTCAAAGTAGAAAGGCAGCTAAAGCGACTAAAGAGTCCTGCCAAGGCGATTCAGTTTCTGAATGAACGTCGTTAAAGCAGCCCCGTCGATGCCGGGGTTGGTCGTCGGTTCAAGTCCGACCGGCCCTACTTTTTTCGTTGAGGACGGCACTCGTGTATTGTCTCAAAGTAACGTCAGGTCGCCACTACATCAGAGCGACGGAAGACTTGGAGGGCGCGAGTCGCAATGCACAATGCTGGATTGGTCTATTCGGCCAAGCGCCTGAGTTATTCCACCAGTCCTCGTAGCAAGTTGTGCGCTTCGTTCCTATGAAGCACTCGGGACACTACGCGAGGTAATCTTTGGCTTCGGTGATGACCGCGTCGAGGCATCCCGGTTCGAACGGAGAGCGAAGGCCGGCGGATTTGAGCAGTGCAGTGTAGTCGAGGCTGCCGCCCCGGGTGCAGAGTTCTGCATAGGTTTTCAACGCTCCTTTGGCATCGGTGCGTGATTCAGACCAGAACTGCAGGGCACCCGTCAGTGCGAGGCAGTAATCGATGTAGTAAAACGGGCACTGATAGATGTGCGCCTTTTGTTGCCACACACGACCACTGCTCTCAGCCGGAAGGTCAGCATAGTTCCACCAGGGCAGATAGGTCCGCTCGATCTCTTTCCACATCTCGTTGCGATCCTCCGGCGTGGCCCCTGGATCTGCGTAGACGAGGTGTTGGAAGTGATCGATCGATACACCGTAGGGCAGAAACTGGAGATACGCACTGAGGTGGACACGGCGCAGATCTTCGGCAGCTCCCGCTCCGTAGAATTTTTCCATGTGGGGCCAGGTCAGAAACTCGAGCGCCATCGAGTGAATCTCGCAAGCCTCGGTGGTCGGCCAGACGATATCGCTCATCGGCTGATGGCGACTGCTGTAACTCTGGAAGGCATGTCCTACTTCGTGCGTGAACACGTCGACGTCGCCGCGGGTGCCGTTGAAATTGGCAAAGATGAAGGGGAACTCGAATTGGTGGAGGTAATCGCAGAAGCCACCTCCCGCTTTACCCTTGCGTGATTTCAAGTCCATCACCCCACGCGCTTTCATCTCGCTGAAGAACGAGTCGAGGCCCGCACCCATTTCGTCGAACATCTCCGTCGCGCGATCGACCATCCAGTCGTGGTCGCCCTGCGGCTTCGGATTGCCGCCCACGGTGTGAACGTGGCGGTCCCAATACATCAGCTTTTCAACGTCGAGAGTCTGCCGTTGCTTTTCGGCGACTTCGATCGCGAGCGGCACGACCTTGTCACGCACTTCATCGCGAAAAGCGGAGACCTCATCCGGGCCGTAGCCGATGCGCTTCATCCGCTGGTAGCCCAGCTCGGTAAAGTCTCTGTATCCGAGCTTCTCTGCCATCGAATGGCGCAGCGCCACCTGTTTGTCATAGGTGTGGTCGAGCTCCGGAGCGTTGTCGATGAACCACTTCGAATTGGCGCGACAGGCTCCCTCCCGCTTTTCGCGGTCAGAGTCATCACCGAATTTATCGAGCTCGGGGATCGTGAGGGTTTCTCCTTCAAACTCAATATTGGCCCCTGCCGTCAGCGCAGTGTATTGCGATTGCAACTTCGCCTCAGCCGCCATGTCCTCCTCGATAACCGGAGCAAAGCTCTTGGTATCGCACTCCCAGTTTGCAAACAGAGTTCGAGTGAGAGACTTCTCCAGCCCCGAGCGAAAAGGGGAGTCAAGCAACGCCTGTTTCAACTTGGTTTCGAGATCAGCGTATTTCGGTGCGATGGCATCGAGCTCGTCTTTTGCTGATTGGTAGGTTTCGTTTTGGGTGTCCTGCTGAAAGCGGATGTAAGTGACCGTTGCCCATTCCTTAAATTGGCAGAGCAACGCATCCCACTCGGCGACAATCGCGAGACAGTCTGCGAGAGAATCGCAAGCCGCGAGGCGAGTGTGAAACTGGTCATACTGCGCGGTGGTCACGACTAGATCGGGTTGAGGAACCGAGTAGCTGGGAAAAGTGGAAGCCATGCGTGGCTATCATGGCGGGCATCCCGATGAGTTCAACAGGCTGTGTGAGAAACGAGGGGAGTCGTGAAGGGTCTCCCTTCGCGACAACGGCACTCTTGTTGGACAGGCCATTCCCCTAACAAAATGCTATTCAATAGGGTGTCATCGCGCACTCTACCCTATTGAGTGTCCGCCTTTATCCTGGTTTACCGGGTTCCGAGGAACCTAGAAGCCGCTTTTCTGCAAGGCGGAGAACTAGAGTCTTCTGAATGGCTCGATGATCTCCAGAGGAAGAGGGTCGGAACCTTCCGAGCACGCGGAAAATAAAACTCATTATCCAAAATGTGTCGATTTGAGGAGGATTTTGCTCTAGCAACCCTTACTCATGAACCCCCAATCCCCCCTTATCCTGTTTCCGATTCTCTTTTTCTCCCTCTCGAATTCCGCAGTTGCTCAAGATCCCGCGATCTTCGATATGGAGGCGATTCGAGATCCTGCGACCCTTAAAATCGGGGTGCTTCAGGATTGGCGGGTGGTCGAAGGGCCAGTCGCCACGCGGCAAAAGCTGATTACCATCCAGGTTGGTGAAATCTGGGAGGGGCAGGAATACCGCGTGCCGGTTCGCCTGGTGGTTCCGGTCGATCGCAAAGCTAGTGGGTTCCATCTTACGGGTGGTCATTCGCCTCGAAATCTTGAGCACGACACGAGACTGCAGAGAGTCGATCTCGATCTTCTTGCGGCTGGCGTTGGACTGGTCAATACCGTTGTGCAGGAACCAGGAACCTACGGCGAAGGCGAGCTGGCCCGCGCCTCGGAGGAGCGTTTCGCGAAGTCGCTCGATCCTCGCCACAAGATCCAATATTGGGCCTGGCCCGCCACCCTGATGCGAGCCATCACCGCGGCGCATGCCGAAGGGGATCATTTCGAGAGAGGCGGCCGGATCGCCGTGACTGGTTCCTCGAAGAATGGAGCTTCGCCCTCGATGGCGATTATTCATGACGAGCGGATGACCGCGCTTCACGCCTCTGTCTCGCCGATCTGGGACTCCCCACTGCGACTCTGCGATACTGACGCGTGGGATCAGCATCGTGCCGCAGGCGGAAAACAGCGGGGTTTCTCCGGTGGACACTACGGGCCGAACTTCAACCAGCGCGCGCTCGATGCGGGTCATTCGTGGGAGGAGTTGCAGGAGTTCGCTCGGGATATTTCAGATCAGGTCTTCATCTCGCGGAACCTGGAAAGTCTTCGCGCGCGAGAGGTTGAAATGCTTTTCCATCCTGGGACTCACGATTTCGTCGCCTACGATCTGGCGTGGGGTGGGGCGCATCACCCGACGATTCCCGTCTACCTTGGCGCAAACAGCGGCCATGGGAAAAAGGGTCACCCGATGATCGAGCGCGATCAGCAAAATAAGACCGCTTTGCTGCTCCGGCATTTTTTCCCTGACGAAGTCACTGAGCCTCTCCTCGATCCTCCGGCGGTGGAAACTGAAATCGAAGGAGCGGTTCTGAAAGTCACCGTCACTTTCCCGCCTGATGCCGGAGACGAATCCGGTCGTGCCTGGTGGATCTTTGATCGGGGCGATGACGGCAGTCCGCGTTATCTGCAGGAGTTGATCCTGGATAAAAACACCTCGGTCATGAATCGCGACCCGGAAAGCGGCAGTTGGATTGCGGAGATCCCGCTCGAGCCCGGCGCGGCACGGATCGATTTTTTCTCCAACCATCGCAAGACTCTGTCTTTCCGCGACCGCAAGATTCCGACCTATCTTTCCAGCCCCTACAATCGCGTGAACTTGTAGAATGGGAAAAGTTGTTTTAATCAATTCTCCCGGGTCACGATGATTTTCGTGAGAGGATAAGCTGGCCAGTCTCGTCTTTAAGAGTTTGCGGTATCGCGGGTTTCGTGGGGTTTTTCCCTGAATGCAGGACACCCCCGCAGTCTCCGAGATGCCCGTCTTAAACGGCGCAAACCGCACCGTCAGCGAAGCGGTGCTGGCGCAGGCGCGTCGTCTTGTGAAGCTTCGATTCGCGAAGTGCTTCTGGTTCAGGCATCCCGAAGCTACTGTCGATATCTGGGAGGATGTCTACCTCGTGATACAACATCTGCGCGAATATGGTGGGCATCGCGAATGGCGCGGAGCGCAGAGTCTGTGAAATGCTCTGGAGGCGGGTTCGAAAGACCTTATTCCGATTCACAAAGACGGCGCCGATATAGAAATCGACTGGGCGCCGGATTCGGCTTACCGATTCTTCCCGATTGAACAAGATCCTTTGCTCGGTTGGCGGCTTCATCTGTTTGATGTTGCGACGAACACAGCCAGCACTCGCCCTCTGCGCTCGGTCCGAGACGCGAGACTACATCGATATTTTGGAACTGGGGAATCGCTTCAGTCTCGAGGCGATTATCTGGGCAGCCTGCGGAAAAGATCCGGGATACTCACCACTCCACATGCTGAAGATGATGCGTCGTTTCGCGCGAATTCGGCCCGAGACCCTGGATAAAATTAAAGCGCGTGATCTTGATCCGATCGAGATGAAGATGGAGTGGATCGAGCTGTCGGATCGTGCCGAAGAATCGATCGAGCGCGTCAGCAATGAACAACCGGATCTCCCGATCGGGTGCGCCTTCGTCGATGCCGAGTTTCATCCGTACTGGATCGAAAGCAGCGACGATCTGTATATACATTTCGGCTCGTTGCGGGGCTGCTGGCCGAGTTTCCCCGACGGGGAGTAGCGGGGAAATCACGCTTTCGCGCCGAGTTCGAGGGTTCTCGAATTAGGAAAATCTGGCATGCTCTAGATCAAGTCCCCCGACAATCCATGCCCCCACTACCCCTACTCGACCGCCGTCGTTTTCTTCGCGGTTTCGGCGTCACTCTGGCTTTGCCCACCTTACCGAGCATCGCCTCGGCAACGGCTCGCTCCGAAGATTCCCCGCGTCGGCTTGTCTGTATTGGCAATCACCTTGGCTACTACCATGGCAACTTTTTCCCGAAGGACCAGTCTCTCAACAGCCCGACACTGAAACCACTCCAGTCGCACTGGGAGGATATGACCGTGTTTTCCCATCTCGACCACGGGCTGAAGGGTGGACACGGTGCGGTTCACGGTTTCCTCAGTGGCGTGAAAAAAGAGGAGGCCGCCGGGTTTCCCGAAAAGAACGTCACGCTTGATCAGGTGGCGGCTGAGCATGTCGGCAGCGCAACGCGCTTTTCTTCGCTCACGACTG
Source organism: Verrucomicrobiota bacterium (assembly GCA_039033935.1). GTDB lineage: Bacteria > Verrucomicrobiota > Verrucomicrobiia > Verrucomicrobiales > DEV007 > Arctic95D-9. The sequence goes on along the minus strand of JBCCBR010000178.1, from coordinate 402 downwards.
GTCTCGACAAAGGCACCAACCTTTGCTGGACACGGGCGGGGATCAACATTCCGCCGATCAACAATCCGGCGAAGCTATTCCAGGCGCTCTTTGTCGATGCTGACGAGGCCGGGCGGGGTGCGGAGAGGAGACGTTTGATGCATCGAGCCAGTGTGCTTGATGCGCTCCGCGAGTCTGCCGGGGCGCTCGACAAAACTCTCGGCCGGGAGGACCGGGACAAGCTCGACCAATACCTCACCTCGGTCCGTGAAGTCGAGCAGCGCTTGCAGATGTCGCAGGAGTGGCTCGACCGACCAAAGCCGGATTCTCCCATTGTCGAGGTGCTCGAGGAGGACCGACTCCATATCGACGAGACCGAGCTTTTCTTCGACCTGATCGCGCTCCGCGCTTTTCCCAGTTGTG
>JBCCBR010000177.1:0-7253 GCA_039033935.1 Verrucomicrobiota bacterium | reverse complement strand
CTGACTACTGACTACTGACTACTGACTACTGACTCATCCTCTTCTGTGTCGAAAATTCTTGGCTCGATGGTCTCGTTGGTTCCGGGCTGGGTGGTTGTGGAGTCGAGGTAGTCGGCAATGCGGTCGAGCTTAAAATCCCATGCGATTCGCTCGAGTTCGGGGTTTCCAGCGTGAAGGAAACTGAGCTGCACGGTGACTTCACTATCGCGGAGGCGTTGGGGCACTTGGTAGCGGACTGACTGGGTGGCCGGATCAAACTGATGGGGGACGCGGCCGAAGCCTGACATCCTCAGGCTGATGCTATCGGGATCGACCTGACCGAGTTTTGAGAGATCAGCCTCGATCAGAGGAAGCCGGTTCCCGATGGTCGACCCGAGTGGCGGTCTCAGAGTGACGAGAGCTTCTTGCTTCTCTCCGTCTTCGCCGCGGGTTGGGGAAATCAATTTGCGGCTCGTCGCGCTCATCCCACCGCCACCGAACGAAAGCGCAGGCTCGAAGTTCGCGAGGGTCTGGCCCATCACGATGTAGCGACCGATTTCCATGTCGTCGGTCTCCCAAGTCGTCTTCTTCCCGTTTACGGTGAAGCAGGCTTCGTAGCCATATTCGCGGGCGAGCTCCTGAGCCCGATCGCTGTAGACTCCAAATGGGAAAGCGAAGGCTTTCTCGACTGCTCCGGTATCGCCGAAGTTTTCGACCAGGAATTCGTGGGACTCTTCTAACTCGACCCGCAACCATTCGTCGTGAGCTGCGACAGAGCGCCCTGCGCGGCTCGCCATGTTTTGGTGACTGACTGAGTGACTGCAGATCGTCCCTCCGTTCGCAGCAATGTCCCGCACTTCGTCAAAGCTGAGCGAGCGCCCACCGATCCCGACGTAGTTTTTGTAAAGAAATACGGTGAAAGGGTAGCCGTATTCGATCAGCACTGGGAGGGCGAGGGTGTGGGTCGATTTCCAACCATCGTCAAAGGTGATCATGATCGCCTCGGCCGGGATGTCAGCGATGCCCTGTTTCCATTCGAGGAACTGACGCATCGAAATCACCGGAATTTCCGAGTCCTTGATCGCCTGCATCTGCTCGCGGAAGTGGCCTTCATTCAGCCCCATGTCGTTCCGCGAGGTGCCCTCGACAAAGTAGTGGTAGCCTAGAATCGAAACTCGCGCCTCCTTGTTGATGACCGGCTCCATTGCGACTGGCTCCGGGGGAGGAGGGATTTCCTCAATCGGCTCTGCTCGGTCAGCAAGCGCTGGTGCGGTGTCGCGGTCCAGAATCTCTTTGGCGGTGAGGACGTAGGGCTTCACTTTTTCGCAACCGGACACCCCAAGCCCGAGCGCGATCAGGCCGATCAGGGACAGGCTACGAAAGTGGGCTACGGCTGCTGCTCGTGACGGTGAGATCTGCGCTGGGACCATGGGCGATTTGGAAGGAAGGTTCCGAAGTATAACGAGAGGGCTCGGCCTTGGACACCGGGAATTCACGCTCTCACGAGTTTGCGAAACGCGCCGCGCTGGATTACTGGTGTAAGAACTTCAAATTCTCGAATCATGGCAGAACAAAATCTCGAAATCACCGCTTACCTGAAGACCTTTTGCGGATGGAGCGAAGGCGTCCGATCGATCTTTCGAAAATACGATATCGATTACGAAGAGAAGGACATCATCAAGAATCCGGCCTTCCGCTGGGAGATGGAGCAAAAAAGCGGCCAACCTCTCTCACCGTGCGTGGTCGTCAATGGGACCATGCTTCCAGACGTCAGTGGAGAAGAGGTCGAAGCTTACCTCATCAAAAATGACTTGATCGCACGCAGCGAGGAAGAGCCAGACGCGCCAATCGATTCTTCCTGCACCGATGAGGAGCATGCGGCGATGGAAGCGGCCGCGCGAGCCAGCGCGAGCATTCGGATGATCGACTGAGCCGACTCAGCGACTCCCAGACCGTTCCCACAATTTCCCGATGCCTTCTCCCAAAAAAGGACTCGGAAAGGGGCTCATTGCTCTGATCCGAACTCCCTCAGCAGTCGCGGTCGAGCAGCCGGCTCGATCGACTGGCTCTGCCGAAGCCGATGAGGCGACGGGCGAGCGCATCCTTCGAGTTGCGCTCGACCGAGTTGAGCCCTCTTCTCTGCAGCCGAGGAAGCGTTTTGCGGACGATGCTTTGGATGAGTTGTGCGGGTCGATCCGCGAGCACGGCGTTATCCAGCCGCTGGTGGTCCGCCCCAATGGGGACCGCTACGAACTGATCGCGGGTGAGCGGCGGTGGCGCGCCTGCACCCGTCTTGAGCTCGAGGAAGTCCCGGTGATTCTGCGGGAGGCGTCCGATCGCGACGTCCTCGAGATGGCGCTGATTGAGAATCTCCAGCGAGAGAATCTCGATCCGCTGGAAGAAGCCGAGGCCTATTCCCGGCTCGCCCGAGAGTTCGGCCTGAAGCAGGACGAAATCGCGCAGCGCGTCGGCAAGAGTCGAGCTTCGGTTTCGAATGCAATCCGGCTCCTCGATCTCGATGAGCAGGTCCAGAGCCTCGTTTCGCAAAAGCTGATCAGCAGCGGCCACGCCAAAGCAATCCTCGGAGTCAAAGCAAAGGCCGAGCAGCGTTTGCTCGCCGATATGGTGGTGCGGAAGAAGCTCAATGTCCGAGATACCGAGAAGTTGGTTTCAGATCACATCAATGGTGCGAAGTCGGGGAAAAAACCCAAGGCAGAGAAGCTGCCCTCCAAAGCGGAGGCCTACGTCCGGCAGATCCAGGATTCCCTGCGCAGTCGCTACGCGACCAATGTGGCGATCAAACACGGCGACAAGCAGGGCAAAATCGAGATCGAATATTACGGCAACGAAGATCTTGGCCGCATATTGGAATTGATGGGGATACGGATGGACTGATATACCTCTGGGTATGTTTAGCGGGAGTCCTGTTCCATAATTTGCAGATAAGTTTGCCGAGCGCCGTGAGGAGTGCTGCGGAATTCACCCGCGGCGTCATCGCACTGGAGAGGCGACCGGCCTTTCGGCCAGCTGTCTGTTCGGGCGATGCTGCCGAGATCGGGACAGTGAGTCACGTGGGCTGGTAGCCTCTGTTGGGGCTCTCGTGTTTGGCGTGTTGCTTTTAGTCGGATGTGGATCACAAACTCCGCCCCTCGCGTTCGAAGATCTCGATCGTCTCGTTTCGGGTGAGGAGGCTTATTCAGAGACGCTGCGGGTCGTCCGGACCGGCGTTCGAGCCCCCGGGTCGGTTGCCAGTGCGGCCGCCCGTGAGGCAATAGCGACACGACTGGGAGAACTCGGCTGGACCACGATCGAGCAGCCTTTTGACGGTGAAACTCCGCGAGGCGTGGTGAAGTTCACCAATCTTCGGGCCCGGTTTGGTGGATCGCCGGACGTCGACTGGGATCAGCAGAAGAGCGTGTTGTTCGCGACGCGCTACGACGTGCGATCTTACCGGGGATTTGATCATGTCGGCGCGAATGCCGGCGCTTCTGGTGCAGGAGTCGTGATCGAGCTGGCGCGGGTCTTAGCGGTCGATTCTTCGCGAGCTGGAAAGGTCGAGCTGGTATTCTTCGATGGCTATTCGCCCCAGGGCTCGGCGCTGTCTCCGCGCGACGGGCTCAAGGGCAGTCGGCACTATGCCGAACAGATTATCAGTGGGACGATGCCATCACCAGCGCGAGCCGGAGTCTGGATCGATCAGGTCGGTGAGCGAGGACTTGATTGGACCTTAAGGTCGCAGCTCCCTTCCGACGCGATCGAGTCGCTCACGAGCGATGCAACTAGACCCTATCCGGTGGATCTCAAGGCAGTCGAATCGGCGCTGATTGATTCGGTCCAGCAATTCCTGACTGGGGCTGATGAGATGGAGATTCGAGGGCGAATCAGCTCTGCCGCTGAGCCGGTCGAGGGGGATGCGATGCCCCTGAATCTCGTAGCGGGAATACCGACACTCTCTCTCTTCGACGGAGATTATCCCTACCGTCTGACTCCGGGTGATACGATCGATCGGGTCAAACCACAAAGTCTCGAGCTGACAGCACGGTTGCTCTTGCGTTGGCTTGAGAAGCAGTGATGCCGCGCTTGGCGAAGCGTAAGCGGGGGGATGAGCTGAAGGCCCTGTTTTAGCAAACGGGGCTACAGAACTGGTGTAGCCGCGCTTGCCAAAGCGGGGCTGGGGGGATGTGAGATCGGCGGTGCGAGCTGAGGCCTCGTTTTCGCAAACGAGGCTACGGAGCTGGTGTAGCCGCGCTTGCCAAAGCGGGGCTGGGGGGATGTGAGATCGGCGGTGCGAGCTGAGGCCTCGTTTTCGCAAACGAGGCTACGGAGCTGGCGTAGCCGCGCTTTCGAAAGCGGGGCGGGAGGCTGCAAACTGAGGCCCCGTTTTTGCAAACGGGGCTACGGAGTCAGAGCACGACTACCAATAATTTTCGATCCAGCCGCGGGAACCTTGTGGGGGGATGGCATCGGCAGGGTCTTCGCCGGTGGCGAGTTCGATGAACAGGGCGAGCGGAAAGTCGCCTTCGGGGGCGCCTCTTGTGTATTGGCCTTCGCCACGAAACTGCCCTTTCACCGCCAGCTCGAATCGGGTGATGCGGTCCTGATCCGACTCGATGTAGCCGATCAAATCCCCGACGTAGCGCCTTCGCTGGTCGGAAGTCTCCAGTGAGAAGGTGCCGGTGACTTTGCCCGTATTCAGCTCAATGGAGAGATCTTTGACTTCCGACTTGTCCCACATCGAGGGTTCCCCGCGAGTGTTGTCGACAAAGTGGAATCGCGCGAGCCGCCGAGCGAGCGAATCAGGGAAAGTCCCTGCAAGGAGAGAGGCGTGCTCTTCCGCCCGGACCCAGGCATTGTCCCGCCCGATCGCCTCCGAGAAGACGGCGGCCCGAGTGGTGGTTGGCTCGGCGTAGCCGTCGAGGATGCGACTGTGGACTCGCAGGACGAGCCCTCCTTCCGGTGGAGCAGGATTCCACTTTGGGTCAAGCTTGCCCGGCTCGATGGCTGCGGTGGCGGTTGGTTGGTATGCCGTTAGCGCTTCGTCGAGCCGTTCGAGTAGGTGCTCGGGATCGCGGTGATTGCCATAGGTCAGAAAGGTCCCGTCTGGTGCGGCGAGGTAATGCCCCTGGGTAGTGGGCCCTCCGTTTCCGACTTGGCGCGGCCCCTGATTTGCGATCTTCTGGTAGAACCGGCCCTCCGCGTCTTTTTGCCGCCGCTGGTAGGCTTGATCGATCGCAACGGGGACGAACTCCCGTTGAAGCCGCTCGATGATTCGCGGGTCGCTGAAGCTCAACGCACGGTCGAGCACACCATTGTTTCAGGTGCATCCGAGCGGATGCCCATCCATCGCCCAGATGAAGATCGGCTTTTGCTCTCGAGCTGCCCGGGCTTGTCCCGCGAGCAGGGAGGTCTCCCACGGGATTTCTTTCCAGGCCGCTTCAGGGTCAGGAGAAACAGCTTCGCGAATCCAATCAAAATCAGCAGCAGTCAGGGTAGTGAGACCGAGCAGACTGGTAAAGAGGTGCAGTGGTGAAATCGTCATGTTTTCTACTAAAGTGAGTTCGGTCGACAAGGGCGTTGTTGGGCGAGCTTCTTGATGAGATTTCCCGACACTCTCAGCGTGGTAGTCCCGGGGTTGGGCCGCCCTGCAGTCGCTGGAAATTGAGAAAGGCGAGGTAACCAAAAAGCACTGCGAGAAACAATAGACCAATGGAGATCCCATAAACGGCGACGATGATGGCAACGATCAAGCCGACCATGGGAACGATTTTTCCGGCATTGCTTCGGTTGGCAAGAAAGGCTTCGAGTATGCGCCCCCCGTCGAGTGGGAGGACGGGAAGCAGGTTCAGGATAAACAGCGCGGAGTTGGTGTAGAGACTTAAGGTGATGAACTGGCGCAAAACAGGGTGTGGCTCGATCGGCGCCTTTAACACCGCATAAAAGATCCCCGCGAGGACGAGATTGACGAGTGGACCGGCGAAAGAGATCGCCATGCTTTCGTTCCGCGTGAAACTACCCGGTCCCGCGCAGTATCCCCCGAACCCTGTGAGCACGATTTCGGAGTAGGGCGCTCGATACCGCTTCCGCGCGAGGGCATGACCAAGCTCATGAAGCAGCACCGCGGTAAAGAGGACAGCTGCCCAAACCAGCAGGTTGATGATTCCCTGCGTCCCCGGTGTCTGGAGTCCGTTCATCCCGAGCAGGATGACAATGATCCAAAACATCCACTCGATCCGGACGGGGAAGCCGAGAAAGTTGAAACGCAACATACGGGCAAGCTAGTCTGAGCCACTCGAAAGGGCATCTGATTTTTCCAGTCAGATCCTTACAAGGCTGAAATCAAAAGTCAGGAGTGGCTCCTTTTATACATCGATCAAAATGATTGGTGATAAAAACTTATTCGATTTAGTCGATGGTAAGTTCTGGGTGAGAGTTTTTCCAGCAGCCCGCTTTTGGGTCGCTTGATACTCCATGAATCTTCCGAGTCGCCTCAGTCTTTTCTCAGTCGCCGCCTTTGGCGCGATTGGGTTCTGTTTTGCGATTTTATTCTATCGAGTCCTGATTCAGCCGGGAGCCTGGGACTATATCCCGAGAGTGTTTGGATCGCTCCTCGCCCCGGTTCCGGTCATCTTATTTCTCGGCTACATCTTTGCGAATCGGGAAATGAGCAACGGGCGAGAAGAGTCGTCTCCGATCTGGGTGTTGCTCTGTCTCTTAGTGACGCTCGCGACGACTCTGGGACTGGCGTTCCTGCTGCGAGATTCGCTACGTGCCTGGTTCGGGGAAGCCCTCCCTCTACTGGTCGTCTCCTCAGTTTTTTCGGCATCGCTGATCAACTTTATCGCGATCCGTAATGCCTATCTCGGCGCTGTCCTCTGCGGGGTCGGGACTGCTGTCGCCACCGGCGTGATTTTCATCACCTGAACTAAAGAATGAACCCACCACCTATACCTACTATGAAACGGCAACGTCTCTTCAAAATGCAGGGCTGGCTCACGATTCTCCTGATCGTGATCGCCGCCATTTACCACGGCCTTTCGGCCGAATCGGCAGACCTTTTCAAGGTCGTGATCGCTCCATTCGGAGCCATCTCTCTCTTACTTTTTTCATTCTTCCTCTTCCACCGGCGGGTTGGAGAGCTTGACGATGAAGAGGCCATTCCCTTGCCAAAGCTCGGGATCGCGCTCGGCATCGCGGGGGTCGCAGGCATCACCACGGTCGGATTGATCACTTGGTTGGGAAACTTCTCGGATAATCTCGAGCACCTCGTGTTTGGT
>JBCCBR010000176.1:0-7266 GCA_039033935.1 Verrucomicrobiota bacterium | reverse complement strand
TGAAGGTGGTGAAATCGACGGTTGTTGCTGTCAAAGCGGAGAAGGAGATCGCCTACTGCGAGAATTGCGGGCGCATCCTCTACTGGTGGACCGACGAGAGTGACAATGCCGATTCGGCGGATTACTGATCCCCGGATTCCACACTCAACCTACGTCCGACCCCGCTGAAGCGATCGGTTGCGTGGCAGGATTTGGGGCGTAGGGTGCCCGCCTTTTCACCGAATCGCGATCAGCCATGTCCTACCGCACTCACCACTGCAATGAACTCCGCCAGAGTGACGCTGGCGCAAATGCCACATTGGTCGGCTGGGTTAATACAGTCCGGGACCATCACGGTGTCATCTTCATCGATGTGCGCGACCGCGAGGGAGTGACGCAGTGTGTCTTTCGGAGCGAAGAAAATGCTGAAGCTGCGAAGCTCAGTCACACGCTGAGAGGAGAAGATGTGATCCAGGTCAGTGGTCGGGTAGACGTCCGGCCCAAAGTCGATGGCCAGTCGACCTTTAACGAAAATATCGACACGGGCGAGATTGAGATCGTTGCTCAGGAGCTGAAGGTGCTTAACAAGGCCGAGGTGCTTCCGTTCCAGCTCGACAAAGAGCTGAGTAACGAGGACTTGCGGATGAAACATCGCTACCTCGATCTGAGGCGGCCGCGCATGGCGAAAAATCTCCGAGCACGCCATCAGATCACAAAGGCGATCCGCGACGAGCTCGATGAATCTGGCTTCCTCGAGATCGAGACCCCGGTTTTATCAAAATCGACCCCCGAGGGCGCGCGTGATTTCCTCGTCCCATCGCGGCTCAATCCGGGTAAGTTTTACGCGTTGCCTCAGGCTCCTCAGCAATACAAACAGCTGCTGATGGTCGCCGGGGTGGAACGCTACTTCCAGATCGCACGCTGCTTTCGTGATGAGGATCTTCGCGCCGATCGGCAGCCCGAATTCACTCAGGTCGACATCGAAGCCAGCTTCATTGATGAAGAGGACATCTACAGCCTGATCGAGTCTCTCCTCGCCCGCATTTTCAAAGAGACTCGCGGAATCGACATTCCGACACCGTTCCCCCGGCTGGATTATGAGGAGGCGATGGACCGCTACGGCAGCGACAAGCCCGAGCGTCGCATCGGCACTGAGATTGTTGATCTGTCAGACGTCTTTGCGAAATCTGAGTTCAAAGTCTTTTCGGGCACACTCAAAAAAGGAGGGGTGGTCCGCGCCATTAACGTGAAAGGCTTCGCCTGTGTCACCACGGGCCAGATTAAGCGGCTTGAAGAACTCGCCCGCGAAGCTGGCGCGGGCGGTCTCGCCTACCTCAAGTCTGAGGATGGGGAGTGGAAATCTCCAATCGTTAAGTTTTTCAGTGAGGCAGAGAAAGAGGCCCTGACTGAGCGGCTTGAGATCGAAGAGGGTGATCTGGTTCTTTTCGGCTGCGACACCCGCGAGACTGTCTGCGAAGTGCTCGGGCGTCTCCGGCTCGAGGCTGCCGAGATGCACAATCTCTACGAAGGCCACGAGGATGAGCTCGATTTTCTCTGGGTAGTCGATTTTCCGCTGCTCGCCTTCGACGAAGAAGAGAGCAAGTGGAATGCGGTCCATCACCCATTTACCCGACCGAAAACCGAGGACATCGAGCTGCTCGGTGACGAGGCTCAGTTTGGAAAAATCCGCGGAGCCGCCTATGACGTCGTGTTGAATGGCAATGAACTCGGCGGCGGCAGTCTCCGAATTCACGAAGGTGAACTGCAGTCGCAGATGTTCGCCGCCCTCGGAATCGATGAAAACGAGCAGGCGGAGAATTTTGGCCACATTCTCGGAGCTTTCCAGTATGGGGCGCCACCACATGGGGGTATCGCCCTCGGACTCGACCGACTGGTGATGCTGGTCTGTCAGGAAGAGAGCATCCGAGAAGTGATCGCTTTCCCGAAAAACAATCGCGGTGTCGACTTGATGTCATCGAGCCCCGCAGAGGTCGACTTCAAGCAGCTGCGAGAACTCTATGTCCGCTCCACGGTTGACGAGAAAAAGAGCTGATCGCTATCCTTGGAGCCAGACCCCCGTGTCCTCGACCTATGAATAAGCGCATTGTGATTCGATTAGTCCTCATCGCCGCCGTCGCGATTTTTGCCTACTTCAAGCACCGCGGTGGGAATGATGGGATCGACAACAGCGTTCCCGATGGCCCAAAGCGGACCGCTACCCTGAAAGACAATCCGTTGGAGGGAATTGATCGTGAAGCGACCGGGAAGGCGAATGAGAGGATCAATGGCTACGAGGTGCTCCGGGGAGCGAGACTGGTCGACCACCGGAATAACGATGGGGACAGTTTTTTCGTCGAGCACCAGGGGCGCCAATTTGAGTTGCGCCTCTACTACGTTGATACCCCCGAAAAGTATTTGAGCGATCGCCACGAGGATCAGCGTAGAAGAGTTGCCGAGCAGGGACAGGAACTGGGTGGTCTCAGCGATCAGCAAACGATTGCTGTCGGTCAAGAGGCGAAGGCATTTGTGCTCAATCAGATTGGTAGCGATTCCTTCGATGTCTACACTCGCTGGGAGCGCGTCTACGAAGGAGAGCGCTTCTACGGCTTTGTCGATCTAGTCAGCGCAGAAAGATACTTGTCCGAGGAATTGATCGCTCAAGGCTTAGGACGGATACACACAAAAGGTCCGGGGCGAGATGAAGAGTTGCCCGATGGCCGAAGTGATCGCCAGTTTTATCTCGGACTCAAAGATCTGGAAAAACAGGCCCAGAGAGCAGGCCGAGGTGCTTGGGGAAAATAGGGCTTCACTTGGAGACGGGCGATGATTCTTGATACTATTATCGTCTTCCTGATCTCGATCTTTTCGGCGACCGCATCTGCCGTTTCTTTGATTTGTGTCCCGATCGTGAATTTATTGCTCGCCGGTATCGAGATGCTGGTCAGCTTGTTTATATCGGGCTTCAAACTCGGGAGACTCAGTCGTCGAAAAAGAGAACGCCGACCTGCGATCCAACAGATCATGGGCCTCGTGCCAGTGATCGCCGTGCTTGGAGCAATAGCCTGGCTCGTCATTTGGCCTCAGGTCGGGAGCCGAAGAATCACCTTACTCGCTCCCGATGGCCATACACTGCCCCTTACTGGGGTTGTTGTCGAAACAGACTCAAGCGATCAGCACATCCGATCTGACAATTCGGGTGGCATTAGCATTCCACGTTTTTCGACGCGGGCCGTCGAAATCAATGATCCGCGCTACGTTAGCAAGCGTTGGGAAAGCGAAGACATCGGGCCGGAGCTAATTGTTGAGCGGACCCTGCTCGGATCTGGGCTCGACCGCTTTGCGGGCGAATTGCTAAAGCCTGCTGAATAACCGGCTACGCCGAGTACCCCAATCTCAATTCACGCAGCTGAGTTAGAGTCGAATCACGGGTCAGAAATCTCATTCGCGGTAGATGACGCGAATAGTTGAAAAACGGTGCGTTGGACCAAAAAAAGCGGGCGGAGCAAAATGCCCCGCCCGTCAGGTGAGAGTTTTTTAGGGCCGTTAGTGGAAAACGTGCGCCCTAAGATATGGGTCGAAAGTTATGATTCCGGTGAGAACGGGAGCGATGAATCCTGGAGGAAGAGGAGCACGCGGCCATCGGGAGTTTTCACATAACCCTTGGTGTATTCGACCTTCGTCTCAGTGCCATCGGGACCGGTGAAGTAGTAGTGACCCATCGCGATGGCGATATTGCCCTGCATCTTCACGGTATCGTTATCGAAGCGGACTTTCGACCATGGCTTGAGGGCAAATCCTTTGTCCTCTGGGTAATCTTCATTGCCGGAGACGAAATAGCTGAGAGATCCCTCAAGGTCAGGGCGAAATGGCTCGACCGAGGCCAGGGTTGGCTTGAACATGATCGGGCCGAGATCAAATGCGTAGGCGGCGCGGGCTGCTGCCTCGGCTACTTCCGGTGCGTCGTCTCCTGCGGCACCGATCGCAACCACTGCGTCACCCCACATTTTTTGAGCGGCCTTCACATCTTCAGCTGTGATTTCTGGACCACTGGGAAGAAATCCGACGTGCGGAGCGAGGTGATCGTCAGCTTGCGCGGCCGAGAGTCCAAGGAAAACGGCTGCGGTGATAGTTGCTAGTATTGGATGCTTTTTCATTGCGGCAAATGAGACGCTACGCTCGACATTTTTTGTACAAGGCTTGCATTAGCACGATCGCGTATATCCAAAAGTTGAACAAAATTCGTGTGAGCGCCCTCCTTCCGCCGCCGATTTCAGAGTTATTCAACCCTCATGTTCGGCTCGGCATGCCACTCATGATCGATATCTCGCATCAGCAGGGCGTGGTCGAAATGAATGGCCCCTTTCCGAAAAACGGCACGGTTGTCGAAGTAGGCTGAATTGAGGTGGTGAATATTCAGCGGCGTCACCTCCCAGTTGGTGACCTTCAAGAGCAAGCCGTCGAGGATTTCAGATTGCAGCCTGGGAGAATATCCGACACAACCCGACTCGAAAAAGTCAGATGATGCTCGAAGCGATTCGAAAACCGAATCTTTTGGTAAGTGATCGGTGACGGAAGCACTTACCTGCAGCAGAGATTCCCGGTGATCTTTTGCTGACACGTCGATGTCAATTTCTGCTCCCTGATCATTGACCTCGAAACGAGAGTAGTGGTGAACCCCTGGGAAGATTCGGCCGCCGGTCACTGAATTGAGCCAGGCTCCTGTGTCTCGCCTTGGAATGAAGACCCCGTCCCGCTCTTGCCCATCACTGTCAGTCCAAGTCACTGCGATTCGGTGTGCCGAGTTTTCACTGGAAACGCCAACAAAAGCCGGGAAACCTTTTGGTCGGATCTTCTCAAGACGGATCAGGCAGATCCCGGCGATGGCATAGCCGCGGTGTAGCTTCGGTCGGAAAGGCCGTGGCAGGAGTTTGCCGACCACGTCCGGATCAATCCGATAATTCAGCAGGAGTCTTCGTCGAATCAGGCCGTGTATGACTGGGATCTTGATAGCTGACTGAAGAGGGTTAAGTCCGTCACTATACCCTGTTTGGTCCAAGACCTAACCCTGTTATGTTTTGGAGCGGGTTCATTAATTCAACTGCCTCCCATGCGATCGCTCAGCTACCCGGATTTCCAGCAACATCGCGACCGATTCGATCATCTGGTGGCTCGTGATGATGAGGTTGCGGCTCTCTGCAGCAGCAGCGCCTGGCAGATTGCCGCGCACGAGGGCCTCCATGAGGGAGCTGGACGCGGAAGGGAGTTGATCTGGCTCGATCCAAGCTACGCCTTCCTGGCGAGCTTGCATGACAACGGATGTTACTTCCCGCTCGAGCAAGGCTGGTTGTTCGGTTGCCAGCTGATCGGCGATCCGGCTAACAAGCTCGACTGGTTTATTCAGCGCGCTGCAGAGGAGGGCCTTTCCCCTTTTGCGGTCGCTTTTGGTGGCATCAAGGTTGGTGGTAAACTGGAAGCTCAACTGAGAGACCGGAGGCGTGAGTGGATTCAATATCAGGAATTCGACGGAACTGACTGCATGATCGTCGACCTCCGCGACGGGGTGGAAGCCTGGCTTGCGCGAAGGTCAAAGAAGTTCCGCCGCAGTATTCGTGGGTGTCTCGCGATAGAGGGCATCGAAATCGAGGACGCTCGCGACGAGGAGCCCGAGCATTTGATCGAGCGCATCCTCGCGATTCAGAGGCAAACCTACAAATGGAAGCAGGGCGACGATATCTTTCAGCAGGAGCAATTTTCTCGATTTTACATTCATCTCATCACCAGTCTTTCCCGGTCGGGGAAGTTGCGGGCCCTCTTTGCTGTTCGCGACGGCAAAGATCTCGCGCATATCACCGGCGGCGTTTTTGAGAACACCTATCGCGGACTGCAGATGAGCTACATCGAGGAAGCGAAACCGCTGAGCCTGGGGAATCGCCTTCAGGTCGAGAGCATGGGTCAATGCTGGTCAGAGAAAATCACCCACTACGATCTTGGGATGCATTCGACTTACAAGGATCGCTGGGCAGACCACCGGGAACGCTATCGCATCATCCTGGTGCAGTTTTTTTGATCCTCTGAATCGCGCCGTTATTTGCTTTTTGGGAACGATGCAGCCACCCTCGGAAACATGAGTTCGCTGCACATCATTGATCACCCTATCATTCGTCAGCGCCTCACTGTGGTGAGGTCAGCCGAGTCGGACACCACCGCCTTCCGGATGGCGATGCACGATATCGCACGCCTCATGGTTTTTGAAGTGACGAAGGATTTTGAGACCAAGACTACTTCGGTCGAAACCCCGCTGACTGAGACGGATGGGGCTGCTCTAGCCCGGCCGATCGTCCTCGTGCCGATCCTTCGAGCCGGAGTCGGCCTGATGCAGGGATTCTCCGAGATCCTCCCCGAGGCTGCGATCGGGTATGTCGGCCTCTACCGAGACGAGGACACTCTTGAGCCTCAGACCTACTACTGCAACATGCCTCCGCAGCTGGATGTCGCCGAGGTAATCGTGATCGATCCCATGCTCGCGACCGGCAATAGTGCCGCCGATGCGATTGACAAGGTCAAAGCGGAGGGAGCGAAGCAGATCCGGTTTGTCTGCCTCATCGCCGCGCCCGAAGGCGTCGAATCGTTGCAGCAAAAGCACCCCGAAATTCCTATCTACTGCGCGAGCCTTGATGAATGCCTCAATGAAAAAGCCTACATCGTCCCGGGGCTGGGAGATGCCGGGGATCGCTATTTTGGAACCTGAAAGTAGTCGGTAACTTCGCCGACGGCCCGTTGTAGAAGAAAGAAAGAAAACGAGTCGATCCCGGGTCAAGCAGACTCCTTTTGCGATCGACCGCGATTCACAATCCAGCTAAACTCCAGTATCTATGAAACACCTGCTTACTCTCGCATTTCTTGCGGCTGCGCCATTCGGCCTGTTGGCTGATGATTTAATCACCGAGTCTTTCGATGTTCCCGAAGACTTCATTGAATTATCTGAAGCTATCACCGGAGATCTGCCGGACTACGCCACAACCAAGGAACGACTTGAGGCTCTCGGGATCGAATTTTCAAGCGGTGCTGCAGCGCTTTACAATCCTTCGAGCGATCGTCTCATCGTGACGAATTCGCCTGAGCAAATCCGCGAGATCGAATATGTGATCTCACGGCTTGGCGGGTCGAGTGACGACGTCGTCCGCGTCCGGATCTCGGAAGCTGTTGTTCCGCGCAAAGCGATAGAGGAAAGCGAGGCGAAATGGGCGAAAGACATGATCGCTCTGTTAAGGCGAAATGAAAACGCAG
>JBCCBR010000175.1:0-7317 GCA_039033935.1 Verrucomicrobiota bacterium | reverse complement strand
CCGGGTTTGATCGATTTATCAAGCAGGAGGATGACCCCGCTCACTATATTGGAGACGACTTTCTGCAAACCGAAACCAAGGCCGAGACCAAGGGCCCCACCAAAGACTGCCAAGGTCGTGATCTTCACCCCCATGACCCCGAGCGTCATCACGATCGCCACGGCAAAAAAACCGACGCGAATCGCTTTTGTAAAAAGCACCCGGACATTGGGATCGAGATCGTGGACCTGGCCGAGCCGATGGGTCACCACTTTGCTGATCAAGCCAGCGAGCCAGAAAAGCAGGGTGAACGTTAGGATTCCTTTGAGGACATCGAGAGTGGTCAGGCTGAAAGAACCGAGATCGAGTTTCTGGCTGTCCAGAAAAGCGAGCACATCATCAAGCACGCCGAGCGCGTGCATCACGATCACGACGAAGACGGCCGTCGTCAGCCAGGTCATCCAGGTTTTCCAGGCGAGGAACTTGGAAGGCAAATTCAGAAAGAAAAAGAAAGTGACGAGCAGAGAGAAAAACCTCAAGGCCGGGCAAATCAGACCAGCGATGTTGGCACCGAGCAGGGCAATCCAGGAGAAGCTGACGAGACAAATCCGAAACAAACTGAGAGGGCGCTTCGAAGGAATTTTCGCATAAGCCTTCGCGAGCCAGGGCAACTTACCGCGATTGGTCAGGCGAACGACCAGAAGCGCCGCGAGAGCGGTGAAAATGACGAGTCCGATATCGATCCAGAAAGGAACCAACCGGATCAGCGAGAGCCCCGTCTCTGCAAGGGCTTCGAAGTCACCTTGGCTCGCCTCCTCAATCACTTCCTCGACGAGCTCGGCGGGCTCGGGCGAGGCAGTCGGCTCTTCCGTCTCTGCCTGCTCGATGTCTCCCGGCAAAAAACCAGCCTCGTTTTCGGACGAGTCAACACTGGCTGCAGCTGAAGATGGCTCTGCTTGAGATTCCTGATCTGAGTCGGGCATCACACGGTCGGATTTTCCTCAATGAAGCGATCAACGCCAATGTTGTCAATCAGACGAGTCGAACCATAGAACGCTGCAGTGATGAGCCGCACCGATCCATCGTCAAAATGCTCGACCGGGCGGAGCGATTCCGAGTCGACCACCGCCGCGTAGTCAAGTCGAGCGCAGGCAGGTGCTGAGACCCCACTGGCGAGCGCCCTTCGACTTTCCTCAGGATTTTCAAAAGCCCCACTCGCAACACCGGAGGCTACTTCCCTGAGGGTGTTGTAGATCGCCGGAGCAGCCTCACGTTCCTCGGCCGAGAGATATCGGTTTCGCGAACTGAGAGCGAGACCATCCCGCTCCCTCACCGTCGGCCCAGCCACAATTTCAATGGGATAGCTAAGATCCCGCACCATCCGGCGAATCACCGCAAGCTGCTGAAAGTCGTTCTCCCCAAAGACCGCAAAAGTCGGCTGGATGAGATTAAAGAGCTTCGCGACGATCAGGCAGACTCCATCGAAATGTCCGGGGCGGCTTTTGCCACAGAGCCCTTTCGAAAGACTCGTCTCATGAATCTCAAGCGATGAGTCTGGGGCGTAGGTATCGCCAACCGACGGAGCCACCACGTGAGTTGCCCCGTGCTTCTCGCATAATTCGAGATCGGCCTCGAGCGTGCGCGGATAGGCGTCGAGATCCTCATGCGGACCGAATTGGGTAGGATTCACAAAAATGGTCACGACCAGCTCCCCGCCTCCATCGCGATCGAGACGCTCCCGCGCCAGATCAATCAGGCTGGTGTGCCCGGCATGAAGCGCACCCATCGTCGGAACGAGCGCACGAACTTTCCGACCACATTGGTCCTCGATCCCGAAGACTGACCCTAACAAAACAGTCGTGATGACTTCCATTGGAGTCCTAACTCGATCCCTCAAGGCGCGTAAGGAGGTCGCCAATCGGAAGCGGATTGAGGTCGGAATCTTTGTATGCCATTTCTGGCTGATAGAAATCTCGGCATTGGCTCAAAACTAAACTAATAGTTGGACCCATCGAATGCCGTCTGTTATCCCACTGATCCTTCATAACTCGACCCCACACTGAATGCCACCCATCAGGTCCTTTGATACCTTTCGTGGATACCTTTGAAGCAGGGATTTTGTTGAAGTCCTTCATGTATTGCGGATACTTTGCTGGCCCGAAAAACATATCGATCTGGTGATTGGCGATATGACTTGATAACCCCTTATTGGCGTCATCAAATGGCTGGGTGAAGGCGATCGAAAAAATCGTAATTGCAACAATTGAGAAAGCTTCACTAGCGTAATCGGGAGAGCCCACTAAGCGCAAATCCTCCTGCGATTCGAGTGGAAGGCTGATGTCGAATTTTCGTTCAAGTTCGTGGATCCTCTGATCCGCTTCACCAATCAAATCATCGAATCGTTCGATTGCTTCGAGGCCTGTTTCTTCAAAAGAAAGTCCAGCCAGCGATTGGATAGTCACCTGGGTATCTCGAAGTCCGGGCCACCGAGCCTCATCTTCGCAGGTGTAAATTTGATGGGCTTTTTGCAGGGCAGATCGATCAGGGGTTACCCACAACTCCCCTAGGAGCCAGTCGGATAAAGCTTGATCTCTGCGGTTCGACGGCATAAAATACCGGTTGGTTCCCTCCTCTAGTCAGTTGACAGCGCTCTGTAAGTAGTCCACACGTCCTTGTCAAGGAGTTTCACCCTGGTATCTATGTTTCAGTCTCGAAAGTCGCCGAAGGAAGCAGGTCATGACACGGAGGTGTCACGCCTGAGAGCAAGAGAAGTTGAAAAGTTGCACAAGCCAAAGCCGAGATCGAGCAGGTCTAGACGAAGAACCAGAGGAGTAGTTGCAACCCTCGCTGTTATTGTTTTCGTTTTTTTGGCTTTGGGAGTGGTCGTGCAGACATTGAGATCAACCGAGGATCAGAAACAAAAGGAAGATTCAAGGATTCCCGGTGACTCGGCTGTTTCAGGCAGCGCGCTCAATGAGGGCAGTTCCGTAATTAAAGTGTCAGCTTCCTATTAGCGCGGGAGGGAAGCAAAGGCCTAGAGTTGGCTGACTCGTCAAACCAAGGCCCAATAAGAGCGGGCCGCTCATTTCCCTCCACGGACACTGATGAGGTGAGTGTCTGTCCGCAGAAACAGCCGCCCGTTCGCGATTGCCGGCGTTGCGTTGAACCCACTTTCAAATCGGCTGCGACCAAGCTCTTCAAATTCGGGAGAAGCGCTCACCGCAATGAATTCCCCATCGCGGCTCCCACAGTAGATCTTGCCATCTGCGACGATCGGCGAGCTGAAGAAGTTTCCCCCGATCCGCTCACGAAAGACCTCTTCCCCGGTTGCGGCGATCCGGCAGGTCAGAATGCCGCCATCGGCCCAGAGATAAAGGTGGCCATCGTGAAAGATCGGCGTCGGCACGTAGCCCAGACCGTCGGCAATCCCAAACCGTTTGACCTCGAGCGGTTCTCCACTCTCGCTCAGCTTGAGAAGGCTGGCATCTTTCCCGGCACCCCCAGAACCGAACGAAGCGAATAGATGTTCACCATCTGAAGCAATCGAGCCGACGGATCGGGCATCGTAGTTTCCCTGGTGACGCCAAAGCGTCTCACCGGTCGCTGGTGCGAGGCCCCGCCATCCGTCGTTTGTTTGCAGGACGATAAGCTGCTCGGTATCGCCTGACCCGAGCGAAACTGGCGTGCTGTAGGCGGTGCGATGCTTTGCCTCTGGATCTTCAGTAGGCCGGTCCAGTCGCCACAGCTCTTCCCCATTAGCGGTATCCAGCGCAAAGACCTGGCTGGTTCGCTGCTCGGTCGAGTCGGTGTGAAGAATGAGGTGGCCGCCCACCAGAATCGGGCTCGCCCCAAAACCATGATCCGAGGTGAAGGCGGGTCGAGTCTGTCGCCAGCGGGGCTTTCCCTGGTGATCCAGAGCGACCACGATCGTCTCGGTGCCCGAACCCCAGCTCAAATACACCCCCGAGGCATCTGTCGTCGGAGTGGATGAAGCGAACGAATTGTGTTGGTGCAGACCGTAGGGTGTTTGAGACTCTTTCCAGGTCCAGAGGATCGATCCGGTGGAACTCTGATAGCACTCGACCCTCAGCTCTTTCTTCTTCCGATCGCTCACCGTGATGTAGAGCTGGTCTCCCCAGAGTACCGGCGAAGAGTGCCCGACACCATCGATCCGATTGATCCATTCGTAGTCAGCCCGCGAAATCTCGGCCGGCAGCGAGCTGATCGCTCCGATGCCGGACCCATTCGGGCCGCGAAAACGCGTCCACTCGTTGTCGGCTCCCTGCCCAGATCCTGAGACCAGGAGAACCAAACAAAAGTGGAGAAGTCGCGAGCTCATTTTCGGGGAGAAGACCGCCAAAAGTCGGCCGGTTTGCTTAGCTGACAGTGTAGTGCGAAATCCGCTTGATTCGCAACCGGCGCAAAGCGAGAAAATTGCATTGAATTGTCTTGCTTGAATCGGTCAGAGATCGGACGACTGAAGGCGGGCTGAGAGTGACATGCATGTCGAAACGTTTCAGGTATTTTGTGATCTGGTAGAGACCACCAGTTTCTCCGAGGCTGCCGAGCGGAACGGCATTTCCCAATCAGCGGTCAGTCAGCAGGTCCGCAGCCTCGAGCAAAAGTATGGAGTCACCCTGGTCGAGCGGGGCCGACGTCACTTTGCGGTTACGGCCGAGGGAGAGGTCTTCCTCAAGGCCGCCCGAGCGATCGTCGATGCCTGTCGCTCGATCGATCAGGAACTCGGTGCGATGCGCGATGAGGTCGTCGGCGTGCTGCGGGTGGCGACTGTTTACAGCATTGGCTTCCACGAATTACCCCCCTTCGTCGATCAATTCCGGGAACGCTTTCCCGAGGTCGAGGTGCATGTCTCGTATCGCAGATCGAATGAGGTCTACACGGACGTGGCCGACAACATCGCCGACCTCGGTCTCGTCGCTTTCCCGCAGGAAAGAAAGGGCGTCGAGATCGAATCCGCCTGGAAAGATCGCCTCGTCGTGATTTGTCCGCCGGACCACGAACTCGCCAAGCTTAAATCCCTCTCCCTGAAAGAGATCAATGGTCAGCGCTTCATTTCTTTTGAGCCTGACCTCCCAACGCGCAAGGCAATCGACGGACTCTTCGCCCAGGCGGACATCGCCGTGCGAGAGGTAGTCGAGTTTGATAATATCGAGACGGTCAAACGGGGAGTGTTAATCGAAAATGCGATCTCGATCGTGCCGAGTCAGAGCGTAGCATCCGAAGTGAAGGCAGGGAGCCTGGTCCAGATTGCGATTGACGGCAAATTCGTCTGGCGACCACTCGGAATTGTGCGCCGCCGCACTAAAGCGATCACCCCACCGATGCGGGAGATGATTTCGCTTCTGAAATCGAAAGCTGACTGACGCGAGGCGTCGGCTGGCGTGTCTGCCGCTGGCTACTCTTTCGCTTTCTTGCCTTTTCCTTTGGCCTTGGCCTTGCCGTCTTCAGCAGCTTCAGCGTCTTCTGACGTCGGCTCGGCTTCGCCATCACCTTCTTCGTCGCCGCTATCCTCGCCCATCGCTCGGGGGGCTGCGCCAAGCAGATCGGGGACTTCCGGCCTGACATTGTAGCCTTCGAACTGCTGAGGTACGGCGCGATCTCCGTAGAATGTCGCAAAGGCATAGGTCAACGCCTGCATGTGCTTGATCGCCTCGGCATTTTCGGCAGCGATTCCCTCATCCTGACTCTGGATCAGCATCGCCTGAGCGAGGGCCAGCTTCGAGACCACCGGATCGTTCGCAAATGTCAGCAGGAAAGAGCGATGAAAATCCTGAAAGGCTTTTTCTTTCTCTCCGGCCTGCTGGTAAACCTTGCCGCGAAGGAAAGAAATCTGGGCCAGCTCGCTGCTCGGCAATTTCGAAAACGGCGGTGTCGGGAGGAGGGTCTCATTTCCCGAAGGCGTTTCCTCGTAATCAGCCACAGCCGTCTTCAACCCCGCCCAGTCTTCCTGCCCGAAAAGAGCCCATAGTTTTTGGTAACGGTGAAAATCAACGTAATATTCGCTCAGCTTAGTAGAGATTCCGGCAGCGACCGGAGCATTTACCAGATTCGCCATCTGCCCGAATTGACCAGCTCGCCGCAAACTTTCGATCTGGTAGAAAAAGGCTTCGGTCGCGAAATTTTGAGGCACCGAAAGGATGATCGCGTAATCCCGCGCTACTTTGCCAAAAGCAGCCGCAGCGGCTGGGTAGTCACCCGCAGCGAAAAGCGCTCGGGCATCCCCGAGAGCTTCAGCTCGCTCCCCGAACACGATCCCTTTGTTGAGACCTTCGCCTTTCATCTTTGAATACTCGACAAGGCTGCCGGCACCACCTGGAGTGGTTGAGAAGGTGACCCCTTGCTCGTTGCTGGCGGACACATAGCCCTGAGGGTTGCCCCCCTGTATCAGGAACAGAGTCACCGGGGTCTCACGGACCTGTGCGTCTGAGTTTGCCTGAGCGATTAAAAAACAAATCGCTCCAATCAAAGTGTGAAAAAAATATCGGGTGCGCATGGCGAAAGAAAATCGGTCAAAAATTAGGTTTGGATCAGCAGAGCCAGCTTATTCTTCGGTGATCCCAAGAGCAGTCTTTACAGCCAAATCCTCTTCAGGCGTGATCGCGAGATCAGCCTTCAGCTCCGGCAGCTGCCGCCGAAGTCGGCGCAGGGCACCGCTCGGCGCATCGGCTTCCTCGTCGAGATTCTGCCATTGGTAAATGTAGCGGACGCAGAGCCGGTAGAGAGCGATCTGCTTCTTGCGCTTCTCCCATCGCTCCTCTTCTGCTCCCTCGGGAAGCGCATTGATAAACTCAAGGCTGTTGGGAATATACTTTTCCCAGGCTTGAGTCACCCAGTCATGATACCTCGGGTAGGTCGTGACGACTCCGAGATAGGCCTGGTTCGCTTCGGAGGGATCGTCGAGCTCGTCGAGCACGGTCCCGAGCAAGTAAAGCGCCTCGGCTCGCTTCGCCCGATTGTCGCCGAAATAACTTTTGTTTTTGTTGATCGCATCGAGTGCGGCAAGCGCGTCTTTCCACTCCTCCTGCTTGATGTGGAGATTCGCGAGATTGAGGTAGGCTTGTGGGGTCAGAGCCCGACTCTCATACTTGTCGATGACGCGGCGGAAGCGCTCCCGTGCCGACTGCACTTTAACAGGATCCGGGGATCTCGCTTCGATCTCGCCCAGCGCCATGTCAGCCTCAGCTTTGAAGGCATCAGCTTCCGGATTACTGCGGCTCAGCAACTCCTCGAAATAAGGAACAGCAAGGAAGGGGTTATCGGTTCCAGACAGGTAAATTCCTATTTGCTGGAGAGCAAACTCGGCCAGCTGGCGCTTGT
>JBCCBR010000174.1:0-7321 GCA_039033935.1 Verrucomicrobiota bacterium | reverse complement strand
GTCTTTGCCGCAACCATTGCCGCTATCTGGGGGATGTCTGTGAATCGGAGGATGTTCAGATAAGTGGGACCCTCGCGGTGACTCGCGACCGGGTCGTGCCAATCGATCCGGTGGACCCCAGGTTCAAAGAGTGCGGCGTAAAGGACGTTTCCACCCATCGCTCCACTCGATTGCATCCAGAGTTGTGTTTCGCCAAGTCCAGAGATTGCCCGAGTAGCGGCGATCCCGCGGCGGATATCCCAGACCCGGAGGGTGTCGAGGGTTTGCCCGAGGAGGGCAAATCGTCTCCTGATGTGGGTCTGCTCCGTTGCGTCGTCAGTCCATACGGTGGGACCGATGCCGCGCGGCGGCAGGTAGAGCATGCCCCACTTCATCGCGGCATGCATCCGTTTTTCGGAGTTCCACGCATCAGTGTCCGACTCCGGCAGGGACTCAACTGGGAAAAGATCGGGGAAAGCAGATCCGTAGATGCTGAGGAAATCGTCCCAGCCTTCTTGATCGAGTACGTTTACAACGATGAGATCGAGCTCTGCCGGATCGAGCCCCTCGCGACGAGCGAAATAGAGAGGAAGATCCCAACCAGTCTCGCTGGTAAATGTATGGTGTGTCAGTGCGACCCCATTGGCAGCCTCTTCGGCTACCGTTTTCAGTGCCAGATCCGGGACGCGCGCAGGCCAACCGCGGAAGCATTTTGAGACGAGGCGATTGCGGATCAGAGCTTCGGTAGACTCCCAGTCCTCAGCATCCTCCGGGAGTGGCAGGGTGCGAGGAACCCGCCGGGTGAAGTATTCGTCGATGTAGGTGTTGCGCTCGTTTTCGGGTGTTTCAGTAAGCACTCGAAGCTCCTCCTTGGAGAAGAGCTTCGGTGCCGAGGTATCGGCGAGCTCAGTCTCGAGGTCTGCTCCTTTGAGATGTTGCTCGAACCATTGGAAAGCATCGACACGGAGTGGCTGAGTATCTTTGTGAGGGCCGGGTGAGCAGGCAAAGCCGAGTGCTTCAACCGCACCGGACTTTTCATACGCAACTCGGGTCTGTCGAAACACGTCGACCACACCATCCAGCGGAAAAATCCGGTCGCGATCGGTGTTGAGGATAAGCAATGGGCGCGGCGCGATGAGACTGGCAACTAACGGAAAATCCCACTGGTAGGTATTGACCATGAACATGCAGTCGCAGTGCCCTTCGATGCAGCCATCGACAATGTGGTTTTGCAGCGAAGTAATCCCAGCAACGGGTGCAGTGACCTTGACCCGTTCGTCGAGGGCAGCGACCCAGAATGTGTAGGCCCCGCCGCCGGAACGGCCGGTCACCCCGATGCCGTCAGGATCGACCTCGGGGCGAGTCTCGAGGTAGTCGAGGGCGCGGATGCCATTCCACGCCTCGACTCCGGCCGGAGTGTAGCCCCGAGCATTCCACCACCACTCACCAAAGCGGTAAGTGCCGTGGTGTCTCCCTTCAATCTCTCCGAGCTGGAGCGTGTCGATCGTGAGACAGGTGTATCCGTTGCGGGCAAACCAGGCTCCGTGATGCTGGTAGTGGACTTTGTTCCCGTAGCTGATGTCGCCCTCTTTGACTTTGCCGTGTCCGCAGACATAGAGAATCGTGGGTAGAGGGCCCTCCTGTTCGGCAGGTCTATAGAAATTTGCAGTGACGTAAAGGCCAGGGCGCGATTCGAAGATGAGTTTTTCGACAATCACACCATCGCGCTCCACGGTGCCGGTGATACGGGGCCTGAGATCCGAGCGTGCCGGAAGCGGCTGTAGGCCGAGCATCTCAAAAAGTTGCCGTCGCAAGCCGGGAATCTCTGCCTGCCAGTTTTTCGCCGAATCGATCCGCCGACTGGTGCGCTGAGCGAGGAGGTTGGTGGTCCGCTCAAAATGAGCCTCGAGGAGCAGATCGCCTGGCCGCGGGTCAGTTGGAATTTCGTTGAAATCCCGAGAACTGGTGATCGTGGTAAACAGAAGCGTGGTTGAGAGGACCAATGGGATGCGCATCCCTGGAAGTGTATCAGATTTGACCTCGCAAAAGCAATTGCTACCACGTCGCTCCGGTATTCCACTCTTCCATCAGCTCGGGATTGATGTCTTCAAGGAATCGAGAGGGTCTCTGCAACACATCGCCGGTAAACGAGGTCGGCCAGCTGATCGGGTAGGTGAGGTAGAGCTCGTCTTTGGCCCGAGTCACTGCCACGTAAAACAGTCGGCGCTCTTCCTCAAGACCGGTCTCATCTTCATCCTCGCTCAGGACTCGATTATTGGGAAACATCGAGTCGGTCAGCCAGACGACGAATACGACTCGCCACTCCAGTCCCTTAGCTTGGTGGACCGAGCTGAGACAGACAGCTTCGCTGTCGGGCTCGTCTTGAGTCGCGTTGGCCGCATCCTGGCCAGCGAGGAGTGAAAGCTGACTGAGGAACTCTTCGACATCATCGAATCGCTCGGCGTACTTCTCGAGTTGCAGGAGGTCTTGCTGCCGATTCTCGAAGTTGCTGTATTTGCTCCGCATGTAGTCTTCGTAAACGCCGCCGAGAATGGAGGGCATCATCGCCGAAGGCGGGAGCGGTTTGCCGTCTTCATTCATCAATTCGTCAAGCGTGTAGGCGAACTGCTCCCAAGCGTGCTTGGCTTTAGCAGGGACCTTGAAATCGAGAAAGTATTCGGAAAACGAAGTGACCAGCGAGCGTGCTGAGCCTTCGCATTTGGTCCAGGAGACCCAGAGCGAATCGGCACTTTTGACCCCGATGCCCGGCAGCATTTTGACAAGGCGCTTGAAGGAAATTACGTCCAGCCGGTTGCTCGCAAATCGCATGAAGGCCGCGGCATCCTTGATGTGAGCCTGCTCGAAGAATCGGAGTCCGCTGGTGATAAGGTAGGGGATACCTCGATTGGTGAGTTCGAGCTGGATCTCCATCGCGTGGAAATGCGCTCGGTATAGAATTGCGATCTCCTCCAGCTCGATCCCCTCGTCTCGCAACTCAAGGATCCGCTGCGCAACAAAGGCGGCCTGGGTGGGTGGATCATTAACTGGGACGCGCGCGGGAAGCGCCATCGCGTCGGGACGGTGCGGGGCGAGGTTTTTGCGGAATTGCCTGCGATTCGGCAAAATCGCGGCGTTAGCCAGAGTCAGTATCTCAGGGACAGAGCGATAATTCGTTTCGATCACGAATCGTCGGGCATTCTCGTAGCGCTCCGGGAATTCCAGGATGTTGGTGAAGTCGGCCCCTCGCCAAGAATAGATCGACTGGGCATCGTCTCCGACCACCATTAGATTATACTGCGGAGCAGCGAGCCGATCGATGAGATCAGACTGGAGTCGATTGGTGTCCTGATACTCGTCGACCAAAACCCATTGAAACTTCTTCTGGAGCGTCTCACGAACGACTGGCTGCTCGTCGAGAAGCTGGAGCGTCTTGGCGAGCAGGTCATCGAAATCCATCGAGTTGGTCGCGACCTTTTTTGCTCCGTAAGCTTTACCGAGAGCCTCAATGTCGGGGATCAGGTTATCAAAGTAGGAATATTTCTGGGTCACTAATTTCGCGATCGAGTCTCCCGTGTTGGTCGACATCGAAAAGAGGTCGCAAAGCACATCAGCCTTTGGAAACCGGACGGCCTTGGTGTCGACGTCGCTCTCGCCGATCACGGTATTCATGAGGTCTTTCTGGTCTTCGCGATCGAGAATCGAAAAGCTGCTGGTGTATTCGAGAAGACTTGCGTGCTGTCGGAGAATGCGATTTCCAACCGAATGAAACGTCCCGCCCCAGAGATCGCGAGTGTCCATCGGGACGAGCGACTCGACCCGCTCCAGCATCTCCCGCGCCGCTTTGTTGGTGAAGGTCAGTAAGAGAATATTTCGGGGATCTACACCGGTTTCGAGAAGGTAGGCGACGCGATAAGTCAGGGTCCGAGTTTTACCGCTGCCCGCCCCTGCGATAACAAGAGAGGGCCCCGGAGGAGCCGTCACCGCGGCATACTGCGGCTCATTTAATTCCGCCGCGAAGTCGATCTTGGAAGCAGATTTGGGAGAAGGCTGAATCGTGTAGTCGCGAGTCATGAGACGGGCGGTTTTTGCGGGGGATACCGGGCGATCACCGGCCTTTGGTGAATTCCGGAATTTCGCGTTTCATGAACTGGTCGAACAAGGGCACGGTGAATTCAAGATCACCGTGACTCGGGCTGTAAATCATTGCTTTATGAATCAATTTTGCTCGACGGGGACTGAGGCTGCCGACCTGGATTCCGAGGACTTCGGCAATTTCTCCGATTCTGTATGGCCCACTTCCAAGCTCTGCCATGGCTCGCAGAAACTCTTTCTCAGATGGCGTCAATCGATCAAAGCGGACGCGGAAGAAGTTTTGATCGAGACGCTTCACGGTGTCGCCGTGAGAATTAGTCACGTCGGCCTTTTCGATCTTGTTTGCGGTCGCCGTGTTCCAGACTTGGTAGCCCCATTCCTGTACGAAATAAGGGTAGCCTTTCGTCACCGCGAGGATCTCGTCGAGCGCGCTTTCGGTGATCGTTGCTCCCTCTTCGACAATCGGGTCGTGGAGTGCCCTTCGCACTTCGTCCGGTGCGAGTGGGCCAATGTCAGGGAAATGAAACAGCCGCTCTGCGTAAGACTTTGATTCGCCAGCGAGCCTGGGTAGGATCGGCAGTCCTGCGCCCACTAGAATCAGTGGGAGCTGCCTCTGCTGCATCCGATGCATCGCCATGATAAGAGCGCTGAGTTCTACCTCGTTGAAATACTGCAGTTCATCGATCAAAAGGGCAATTACCTTAGATTTTTCGGCGGCAGCCAGTGCTACTGCGTTCAGTAAGTCAGGAAGATCGAGTTCTAAGTCACCACTGTCAGCTGTGCCTGGCTCTGGGTCGATATCGAGGCCAAAGCTGATTTCCTCATAAGTGACTTTGACACTGCTAATAAAGCTCTTCAATACGGCAAAACCTCGCCGAACGCCCTGTTTCGCTCCACCGAACCGATCCAACTTTAGCAGAATCGACCGAATCGAAGATGTGATTAGCGGCCCCAAAGGTTTCCCGTCGTGGGCTTCAAGATGAACTACAAAGCAGTCTTCTGCTTCCGCGTGCAGTCTCATCTCGTTCAGCAAAACAGTCTTCCCAACTCCTCGAAGCCCGGTAAGCATGAGACTTTTCTCTGATCGACCCTTACTCACGCGTGAGAGTAGAAGTTCAAATGCTGCAAGAGTCTCTTCCCGCCCGACCAGCTCGGGTGGTGGCGATCCAGCACCAGGACTGAACGGATTTCGATGGGGATCCATTCAGACGAGTTTATACACATTTATACATGATTTCGAGTATAAATAGCTATATTTCGAACCTCAGCTTCCCGGACTCTGGTCAACGTCAGGCGCTCAGACTAGCAGTGATTTCACAGATCTGCCCTCACTAAGCGAGATGGGCCTAGAAAGCGGCGTCATGATCTCGTGGCGGTAATCGATCCCAAACGCATCGAGGATGGTAGCATGGAGATCTTGCACGCGGACGGGCTTCCCGGGATCGCGACTCTCACCGCTCGGATCTGTCTCGCCGAGCACCATTCCGGGTCGAATCCCTCCACCACCGAGGAGGACACTGAAGCCATGGGGCCAATGATCGCGTCCGTCTGCTACGTTCAGCTTGGGAGTGCGGCCAAACTCCGTCCCGAGCAGGACGATGGTGTCTTCGAAAAGGTCGCGTGCTTTGAGAGTCGTTATCAGCGCGGCGAATGCAGGATCGAGCGTAGTGAGCAGTTCACTGACGTTACTGTGATTGTCGATGTGGGTGTCCCAACCACCGAGTGTCACCTCGATGCAGCGAACACCAGCCTCGGCAAGCCGGACCGACGCGAGGCAGCTCCGTCCGAAAGGGTTGTCACCAAAAGCCGCGCGGACATCAGCAGCTTCTTCGGAAACATCGAATGCCTTGAGCTGGTCCGAGCTCATCATCGTCAGTGCACGTTTCGTCGCGTTGCGATGGAGTGTGCGCTGCCCATCGAGATCGGGAAGTCGCCCCGCGCTGAAATTCTGCTCGAGGACGGCGAGGCCTTCGAGACGACGTTGCTGTCGCGGGTCCCCGACTCTGGCGCCGACGTCAGGAATCGAGTCTTTTGGGTCAAAGATTTTGAATGCGTCGTAATGTGCGCCGAGATAGCCGCCCTTTGCCGCGCTCGCCCCCGACCGGATCGAGATGTGTGTCGGGAGATCAGTTGGCGCGTCCGGCAGCTCGTGGCAGACAATAGAGCCGAGCGAGGGGTGGACGAGGCCGGGGAGGGGACGGTGCCCACTTTTCAGATTGTAAACCGCCCGGCGATGATCGCCCTCTTTTCCGACCATCGATCGAACCACGGCAAGATCGCCAGCGATGGAGGCGGTCTGCTCGAGGCCTGCCCCAAATTTCACCCCCGGAATCGCAGTCCCGATGGCAGAGGATCCGTAGGCAATCGAGCTCCCCGGATGTGGATCGAAGGTCTCGAGCTGGCTTGCCCCACCTTGCAGCCAGACGACGATGAGTGTTTTGGGGCGGTGACGGCTCGGCGCTTCGGCGGAGCGGGCCAGCGTTTGCGAGAGCGGGGTGAGCCAGCCAAGACTGCTCAAACCGAGTCCGCGAAGAAGGGCTCGCCTCGAGAGGTGGTCGAAACCACCGCATTCGTTGCTCGAAGGGAAATTGAGATCGGGAAAAGACATCGGTTGAGATGGATTTAGCGATTCCAGGAAAACTCAGTCGTGTTCATCAAAGTCCAGAACAGGTCGGCGACCCGTCGATCCCGCTCATTTCGGGAGCCGGCATCAAGTGTCTCGGTGAAGTGCTCAGACTCGATCGGAGTGGGCCGACGAGCCAGAGTCGCGAGGAACGCCGCTTCGACTTGGAGTTCTGGCGAGGAACTGTAGCGCGCGATTCGAGTCGAGCTGTTGAAGAGCGGATTCGGCTCCGTCCGTTCCTGCATCAGCTTGCCATTCATGAGGAGAAGCCGCTGCGGGATAGTCGCTGTCTCTTGCTGAAAGGTGTCGAGACCAGGGTCCCCAAAGCGGGTCACGAATTCCTGCGTCTCACCAAAGCGCCGCAGCTTGCTGATGAAATGAGACGAGTGATCGATTGCCTGGAGAGAGCTCGCTTGGATGATACTGCCAGCCACTTGCTCGGGCCGCAGAGGCGTGATCGGGAAAGCGGCGAAGGCCTGCTCCTGCTCGAAGGTAACAGGAACCGCTGGATCGCCCGAGTGACTTGATCGTTGAAAAGCAATGCTCCCAGCAATCGTGCGGATGAGATGATGAAGATCGTGACCACTCGCTATGAATTGCTCAGACAGTTCATCCAACCCGGCCGGC
>JBCCBR010000173.1:0-7340 GCA_039033935.1 Verrucomicrobiota bacterium | reverse complement strand
CGTAGGCGTTATCGTGGATATTCGAGGGGTGGAGTCCCGCCTCTCCACCATCGCTCCGAGCCCATTCCGGTTTCGGCCCGATCAGACGAACCCCGGTGCGGTCGGAATTGTAATGAACCTCCCATCTGGCGCTGAAAAATCGCTCAATGTCAGGCTCGGTAAAAAAATCAGGCGCCCCATGCGGACCGTAATTGACGCGGAGCGTCCACTCGTTTGACCATTGCGGAATCTCTTCAGGGAGCAGCGGCTTCGGCTCGCTGGCGGACTCGCCAAAATGGATCACGTCGCCGGTCTGGAGAGCTCGGCCGCCATGCCCCCCAAATTTCCCAAGCCGAAAGGTGGATCGGCTTCCGAGGTATTCGGGGACATCGAGACCACCGCTGATCAAAAGATAGGCACGCTGGCCCGGACCATCGATGTCTCCGATCATGAGGACGCTCCCGGCTGAAACAGAAAGCGGCACCCAGCACTTCACCGGGATACCGTTGAGAGCGACTGGTATGGTTGCTCCGGTGATACAGATGGTAGCGGCGGCATCGAATCTCACGTTGATTCCACGGACCAGCATCTCAAGACCAGAGGCTGATTCAGGATTACCCACGATGCGATTGCCCAGTCGAAAGCTCTGTGTGTCGAATGGGCCGGATGGAGGAACGCCAACATTCCAGAAACCAACTCGGCCGGGGTAGTCTTGGACGGTTGTCTCTAGCCCCGGGTCGAGAATCTCGAATGACCGTGGCTGATACACGAGAGAATCGGTGAGACGGGTCGATACCTCGGCTGCACGAAATCGCTCATCAGCGAGCAGAGAGATCAGATAACGTCGGTTGGTTTCAAGTCCGTGGCAGCGGGTCTCAGCGAGGCCACTGGCGAGACGGGCGATTGCCGTTTCTCGATCTGGTCCGTGGGCGATCAGCTTCGCGACCATCGGGTCGTAGTAGGCTGAAACTTCATCGCCGGTCTGAATCGAAGATTCCACCCGCAGAGAGGGGGACGCATCAAAAGCGGTCACAAGTCCGGTCGAGGGTCGGAAGTCCCGATGTGGATCTTCAGCATAAAGCCGCGCTTCGAGTGCGTGTCCATTTGGGGACAGACCCTCACGCCGAGCCGTGAGGTCGGAAAGCTCATCAGCGCCTACCTCCAGCATCCACTCGATCAGGTCGATCCCGAAGACCTCTTCGGTGACTCCATGCTCGACCTGGAGTCGAGCATTGACTTCGAGGAAGTAAAACTCCCGAGCGATGTCGTCCCAGAGGAACTCGACTGTCCCGGCTGAGCGATAGTTCATCGAGCCGAGCATGCGAATCGAAGCCGTCACCAGCGCTCCCCTTTCCTCATCGCTGAGGCCGGGGGCAGGACACTCCTCGATGATTTTTTGATTGCGACGCTGGGCGGAGCAATCGCGGTCTCCCAGGGCAACGACCGTGCCTTTGCCATCGCCGAAGCATTGCACTTCGATATGACGGGCACGCTCGATGTAGCGCTCCAGGAAGACGGAGCGGTCTCCGAAATTGGCCTCTGAAAGTCGCTCGACCCTCTCAAAAAGCCCCTCCACCTCCTCGGGGGCGCGGGCGATCTGCATACCAATGCCACCACCGCCGGCCGAGGACTTGACCATCACTGGAAACCCGATCTCTTCAGCGGCGATGCGTGCCGCTCGCGCATTCTCCAGCACCGGGGTGCCCTCTAACAAAGGCACTTCATGCGCGCGCGCGATTTCGCGACAGACATGCTTGAGACCGCTGGTCTCCAGCTGTGCTGGAGTGGGTCCGAGGAAGACGAGGCCGGCCTCCTCGCAAGCAGCGGCAAACTCTGCTTTTTCGCTGAGAAATCCGTAACCGGGATGGATTGCCTCGGCTCCGGTCGCGCGAGCTGCTTCGATGATGGCATCGATATCGAGATAGGTGTCGGCAGCGGTCGCACCGACCAGAGCAACCGCTTCGTCCGCCTCCAGCCGATGACGACTGGCCCGATCGGGCTCGGAAAAAATCGCGACTGAGCTGACTCCGAGTCGACGCAGGGTTCGCTGGATGCGGCAGGCAATCGCCCCCCGATTCGCAATGAGGACTTTCTCGAACATGAGCGATCAGGGCTGCCAGATCAGCACCCGCACCGGCGTCGGATTGTAGGCGTTACAGGGATTGTTGAGCTGCGGGCAGTTCGAGATCAGCCCGATCACCGATCGCTCGGCCCGCATCTCGACGTAGCGCCCCGACGCCGAGATCCCATCCTCGAACGTGAGTTTCCCATCCGGCGTCACCGGCACGTTCATGAAGAAATTGATGTTGGGCGAAAGGTCCCGCTTCCCGAGACCGTCGCCCCACTCGGTCAGGCCCGTGAGATAGATATCGCGGCACGCATGCATGTGCTCGGTGTGGGGCGAGTAGCGCATCGTGTTGCTCTCGCGGGAGCACGCGCCACCGACGGTATCATGACGCCCGCAGGTATCGGCGACGATAGTGAGCAGCTCGTCACCGAGAGTCGAAATCAGCACGCTTCCAGTGGTGAGGTAAAGCGCGCCCTGCCGCTGGATCGTATCCGATGCGCTGTAGCGATTGATGGGATCCTCGGCATCGTAGAAAAGCGTGTCGGCCGCCTGGTTACCCTCCAGATCGACGATGCGAAAGTGTTGACCGGCTTCGATCCGATGCATCCAGTGTTCGCCAGCGGGGACGACCTGATCGTAAATCGCGTCGGCGGGGTCGAGTGTGGATTCGGTCATGCTCATTCACTGAGTGCGTGGGAATTTTCGGTGTTGGTGAACGCCCGTCCATTTTCGGGCCGTGAAAGTCGGCAGGGATCCTCAGGGCCAGCGGGGTCGACGTTGCTCACTTCGAGCTTAACGCGACCGGGCTGATACACCGGCGATGGATCAAGCGGATGCTGGCAGGTATGCAGGACGACGAGGGTCCGCATTTCAAACCGGAGCTCGACGGACTGCCCCGGCGTAGACTGCGACGGGTCAAAGGTCAGCACTCCTTCCTCATCTGAAACGACTTTGGAAAACCAATTAATATTCGGCACCAGATCTCTCGGACCGAGTCCCCACTTGGCCATTTCGATGAGAAAATTCTCCCGCCCGTTTCGGTAAAACTCGTTGCGCGCCTCCTGAAACGTCTTCACCCCATATCGATCGCGAACCCATTTCGCATCCGTCGTTCCGCAGACCGTATCGTGCCAGCCAGCGGTGTCTTCTGTAATCGAGGCAAAGAGCCGCCCCATGTCGGAATGTAGACAGAAGGGCGAAGTCAGGTAAAAGATGTGCTGGCCTTTGAGGGTGTCAGGCATGTTGTAGCGCTCGATCGGGAAATCGGCCTGATACATCAGCATGCCGACATTGGCGCGTCCCTCGAGATCGGTGAGCCGCAACGATTTGTTGCGGCCGATCACCTGCGACCACATCCCTCCTCCTTTGATCGTTTTCTCGTAGATCATCTTGCTTCCGGTGTGTGAATCGGTGGCAAAAGGGTCGACGTCACCGTGAGTCGACCAAACTGGACGCCTTTGCAGGTGACCAGCTCATTACAGATCCACTTGAGTTTGCGAGCGGGCCCCTGGACAAGGAGCACTGCGAGCGTGTGATCCTTTTCCAGCAAAACGTGCTGAGTGCTGATGACTTCCGCGATATTGCGGCGCTGGATTTCGGTGAGCTCCTCCTGCAGTCCGGGCCGGCCTTCGTCGTAGACGAGCGTGATAGTCCCGGCGACAACCGCCTCCCCAAGCTCCTCGCGAAAATCAATCACGCTCTGGTGGACCATTTCAGAGATAGCCTGAGAGCGGCTTTGAAAGCCCCGGTCTTCCACCAGCTGATCAAGCTGAGCAAAGGTGTCGTGCGTCAAAGAAACACTGACTCGCTTAACTCCAGACTTTTTGAAAATCGCGTCCACAACACAAACGGGCTCGGTAATAATTTATTGCCTTTAATTATTACTAATCGGTAACCGTGTCTCGGCGGGGGGTCAACTTCCTTTTCAAACGAAAAAGCGTTGAGTGATGTGATCGCCGATCCAGCGATTGAGCTCCCAGAGATCAGCTACCGGGCGTTGCGAATATGGCTCGCATTGCAGGTAGCCGTCTGGACCAAACTCAGGGGTGAGAGTGACCTCTGAAAATCCCCTGTCCTCAAGAACCTCGAAAACCACCTGCCACCACCTTTCGTGGGCCTCGAGCGCTTCGCGATACTCGGGAGCTCGGGGGTCCGGGACCTGAGCCCCCTGACTGTATCCCACTCGCAGCTGCACATGGCGCGTTCGTTCGGCGCAACGCCTCAAAATGGTTGGCTCCTCGTCGAGGACAAACCGTTCAGCCACCACACAGAAATGGCTGAAGTCGCAAGTGATCTCAAGATCAGGAACTGCCTCGAGAATGTCGAAGGTGGGCCAAGGCCGATTAAAAAAGCGTCCCCGGTGAGTTTCGAGCGTGATCGCAATTCCAAACTCCTGCGCCAGCGCCGGCACCTCCCTATAAAAATCAAGCGCTTCGTGAAAAGACCAGGCGTCGCTCCCCGCCATCGAATTAACGAAACGAGGGGTTCCTCGCATCGCCAACTCAATACCCCGTCGCAGAGAGTTGAGATGCTCCTGCGGCGAGCGACCCGGTCTCGGAACATAAGTGCCTGGTTCAGTCTCGGTTGAAACCTCGGCAATCCATTCGAGCGAACCAGCTCGCAACACTTCCGCGAAGCTGGCGAACTCTCCGGCGTCTTCCGGCGCTGGACCTTCGATCCCTCCAAAACCTGCCTCGATAGCTTGCGCTGCAGCTTCGCCGATCGAGCCTTGATGGCCCCAGAGGGTTTTAAAGAGAATCGCCTCCATTTTTCCTATCCTGCCCAGTCCAGCGACCATACTACAGTCCGGCTCTGGCATGAGCTTGCACAATCAATAACGCCGTTGCCAAATTAATATTGGATAGCTTTGAAAGATGAGTTCCATCCGTTAGGAATCCTGCTTACTCAGGGACTATCGATAGTGGAAAAATCCCACTACTTAAAATCAGAGATCCTATGAATCAAAAGAGTCTCGCATAAGTATCAATTTCCCATTGAGAAATAGTCTGGTGGTATTGCCTCCACTCCTCTGACTTGTAGGCAATAAATTCATCTCGGAGTTCCTGACCGAGAGTCGCGGTGACAAAGGGATCATCAGCGAAGCACTCGACTGCCTCCGCCAGCGTCCGAGGTAGCTCGGTGATACTTGCTTCTTCAAGTTGGGCTTGGGTGTATTCGTAGAGGTTTTCCTCGTGGGCCTCTCCGGGATCAAGCCCTTCGCGGATCCCCTCGAGCCCGGCGGCAAAAGCAAGCGTCGCGGCGAGATAGGGATTGCAGGAGGCGTCCGCGTTTCGGGATTCGACACGACCGCCGCCCATCGGAACCCGCAGAGCATTCGTGCGATTGTTCCGCCCGTAGCTGTTAAAAACTGGAGCCCAACTATAATACGCCATCAACCCTCGCCGGACGAGTCGTTTATAACTATTCACAGTCGGGGCAAAGGCAGCACAGATGGCGGGTCCATGCTTGAGGATACCAGCGATAAACTGATAACCCAGTGGGGTGATCCCAAGGCCTCGTGGGTCATCTTCGACCGAGCATTCAAACAGATTTTTCCCATTCTCAAGATCGCAGAGTGACATATTAAAATGTGCGCCTGAACCGGTCTTGTCCGCAAAGGGCTTTGGCATGAATGTCGCCATGAGCCCCTCCTCGGCAGCGTAGTGCTTTGCCATCATCCGGAAGAAGATAAATCGATCGCACATCGTCAGCGCATCGCTGTATTTGAAGTCGAATTCGAATTGCGAATTCGCGTCTTCATGATCGAGGGAGTAAAGATCCCACCCCAGCTCATCCATATCTGAAGCGACTTTGTCGAGCCACTCGTAGCGATCGAAAAAGCGCTTCACGTCATAGCAGGCTTTCACCAGATCATCGTCCTGATTTGGTATTTCGAGACCACCTGTCTCCGTCTGCCGGACGACGAAGACTTCACACTCAATTCCGAGGTTGGCCCCAAAGCCCATCTCAGCCGCACTGGCAAGGACTTGCTTCAACGCAACCCGCGTGTTGATCGGGTATGGCTCGCCTTTGAACGTGTTATCAGCTGGGAAGAAAGCCACCTCACGATTCCAGGGAAGGATCGCACCACGATCCAGGTCGGGAAGTGAAGCGATCTCGTCGTCGTTTGGACTTTGCCCGAGCCCGTCGAGCGCATAACCGGTGTAGAGTTCGGAGCCGCGCGCAAAGTCGATGAAGTGGTCAATCGGTACAAATTTCCCCTTGGGAACCCCGTGAATATCGACATAAGCCCCGACGCAGTATTTAACACCGGCAGCTTTGAGATCGTTCCGTTGCTGGATGAGGTCTTCTTCGTTCATGAGGTTTGTGTTTTCAGCGAGGTAGTGAATTCCCGGTCAGCTGTGAATTGCAGAAGCAGATCTCTAGATAGCCTCCCGGTAGGCTGGATCGAGTGGTGCTCTTTCGTGCCGTGCCTTTTCGAGGACGATTACGAGTGCCTCGACCATCTCCTCGAACAAAGCCTCACCTCTCCCCGCGTCACCCTGCGAGGGACTTCCCGTGACTCCGTTGACGCTGGTCTGAGCTACCGGATAGCTGAATACGCATTCGCCGGTCCGATCCGGGTCATCCTCAACGCGATCCATTTCTACCAGGTCCGGAGTGAGAAAGAGCATCAAGTCAGTCTCGGCACAATTGGCATGAAGATCCTCCGCATCTGCTATGAAGGTTTCCCAAATCTTTTCGCTGAGGCGGAAGGTGTGCTGGAATCCAATCTGCAGTTTCCCGAGGTAGCGGAGGCGGATCTTTTCCACCGCGACTCGAATCGCGGCATCATTGCCAAAGTGGCTGTTTACGAGCATCAAACGCTGCCAGCCAGTCGCCACCAGCCAGTCGCTGACATCTTCGAGCGTCTGAATAAAGGTTTCGTGTCGCAGTGAGATTGTGCCCGGCCACTTCGAAGTATGTCCCGAGGATACCGTGACCCGAAGAGTCGGCAGAAGTGGTATCTGTGTTTTGGCGGAGGCGGCTTCGCAAATCCGCTCAGCGATCACCGTATCGCAGTTGATCGGCAGATGCGGCCCGTGCTGCTCGGTCGCACCGATCGGCAGGATAATGAGACGCTCCCCTTGCTCTTGGAGCTGACCAACTGCTGGGGAAGTGAGGTGCTCGAGTCGAACCGGGTTAGCCATCGCATGTTCGGGTGAAAGGCGCCTCACTCAACCTCGTCTCCAGCAATCGTCATCTTTGGGAAAGGCAACTGCTGGAGCTCCTCCCCCTCTGGATGAATGACTTGGTTGATGTGGTGTTTCGTGGCGATGAATTCTTTACCGAT
>JBCCBR010000172.1:0-7341 GCA_039033935.1 Verrucomicrobiota bacterium | reverse complement strand
CGTTGGCTCGATATAGGCCCAGCCGATCCGTAGGTAGCAGACCGAAAATCCGGGAAGAGTGTCGCTACCATAGTCGTCGCTGAGCTGACGGCCACAGCTTCTGAGAGTCTTATCGTAAAATACAAATTCCCTTCCAGGGTTGTAGAGCGCGCTTCCGTCATCCTTCCATCGCAGTATCGGGTGACTGTCAGCATTTGCGGAGAAGAGTGACCCGCTCATCAGGCAGGAATGAAGGAAAGTGATACGGCCCATGGAGAGAAGCGCAGTATTTTCGATTCCCCGCTCCTGATAAATCCTTCTCGGCTAAGTTGTTCCTAATAAAACGTGGCCGGATTTTTAATGCGGACGGATTACCTTGCAGCAAACGATGCCTGCTGTTAATCAGCTGTGGGCGCCTCAGAAAAAAATAAATCAGGAACAAGAAGCTGGGGCGGCAACTGGTCCTTTGCAAAGCCAAAACGTGATGAGTAAGCAAATTCCCTTCTACGTCCTCTTTCCGATAGCCCTGACTGGGATTCTGCCGGCTGCTGTTGCTAAAGACCCGCAGGTCCTTCTTCCGGTTGGGCATCGGGCCAGAATCACCGGCCTCGTCGAGATTTCTCCCCGTCTCGTTGTGACGTGCTCCGAGGATGCGACCCTGATTCTTTGGGACGTGGATACCGGCTTTCCGCTGAAGCGAGTCTTTCTGCCGGATCAGGCCAACTTCATGTCGACCGATGACTCAGGCCGCCTGCTCCGGGTCAACTGCGGAATCCAAAGGCGAGGCTTCTGGAATCTCACGGTCGAAGCTCTCGCCGGCGAGATCCGTTCTGAGACAGCGACCGATACCTCACCGCCACCGCAGACTCTGCCGGGCGATCTTCCTGACTTTCTTCGCCACGAGCAAGCCATTCGCGGCAAGGCTACGGTCTATGTCGAAGGCAAGGGCAGAGCTTATGCCGGGTACAGTGACGGCACCGTCGAAGCCTATGCTGTCGGAGACGTGAAAGCGCAGTTGCTCCAGCAGTTCCGGCCGGAAATCAGCAGGACCACGAGTGTCGCATCCCACGAGGGCGGGGTGGCGACGTGGCGCTACAACCCGTTCACCAAAGGCGAGACGGATCGTCACGATCTGATGTTCTGGCGTCCCGGTCGGCTCGAGGCGTTTTCCGCTGAGCAGGGTGACTCCAGTTCGATATTCTCGGGACTCTTCATCAATGAAGGGGAGCACTTTCTGACCTGCGAAAATCATGCCTTCGAAACGGGGTGGTGGCTCGTCGTGCGAGAGACGGATGAGGGACGGATTGTTGACAGGAAAGCGAGCCGCTCGCCTTTCCCCACGGTCTTGTCCCTCGGCTCGGATGGAGTCACGCTACTGGAGACCTTTTTCTCCGCAACCGGCCCCGGTGTCGCGAGGTGGCGACTCGAAGGGGGAAAGCTGACCTTCTCGAAAGAGTATGCCTCGATCCGTGGGAATCGCGCCGTTTTCGACTCCCGTCGCCAGCGAATCTACTCTCAGTCGTTTGTCATTGAGGGAGAGAATGCTGTCGACGCTTTTCAGGTCAGCTCCGGTCGGCTCGACGAAACCTTCCG
Organism: Verrucomicrobiota bacterium; assembly: GCA_039033935.1. GTDB lineage: Bacteria > Verrucomicrobiota > Verrucomicrobiia > Verrucomicrobiales > DEV007 > Arctic95D-9. Next base: position 5,769 of record JBCCBR010000172.1, on the reverse strand, counting down.
CTCTCCCTCTACCGATGTCATGTTCGGCACGGTGGTCGATTGTCGGTATGACCCTGATCTGAACCGGCTCCTCCTCTCTACCTATCATCGAGGGATAGGATACTGTGGAATCGTCAGCCTCGGTAACGGTTCCCTGCAAGAGATTCCGTGGGATGGCATTCATGCGGCACTCGCTTTGGGGAAGGGCCGGGAAGAACTTCTGCTGGCCTCTACCGAGGGAAGTGTCGAAGTCGCCGTTTATTCTCCGTCGCGGAGGGCAGTCCTCGATCGCTGGTGGGATCCGCAGAGCGAATCCCATCGCGCGCACCGCGTTGCAGCAGTTGGCTGGGAAGTCGAGAAAGACTCCGTCTCTTACTCGCCCGACGCCTCCGTCGCGTGGGTCGTGAAACCGACAGGGGCCGTCCAGGCTCTCGCCGTCAGTGAGGTTGGCGAACTGAGTCCAATCGGGGAACTGATTCCTCTGGCCGATGGTGAGTGGTGCATTCTGCTTCCGGATGGCACCTACGCAGCCTCACCCAATGGCGCCGGGCGCCTCGCCTTTACCGAAGGGAATGTAGCTCTCCCTTTTGATCACTACGATCTGCTGTTTAATCGTCCGGCTACCATCGCCGAGACCTTCGCCGGCGAACCCGAAACCATCAATCGCCTCGCCAAAGCGACCGAGGAGAGACTTCGGAAAAACGGGATCAGCGAGCAAGGGGTGGACGAGCTCCGACCGGTCTTCTCCCCGAAGTGGAAAGTCGTCAATCGGTCGCAGCACTCAGGTCTCGTCCGTGCAGAGACGATTGCGCTGGAGATAGCCTCGCGTCGCGGAGTGCCCGGCACGATCACCATTCGCCGGAACGGGATCGAACTCCCCGAGTCGCGCAACCGTGAGGCCGCCTCAGCAGCCGACCTCACGGTCCCGCTCGCTCCCGGAACGAACACACTCGAGATCTCGGAGTCAGCTGACCGACCGTGGGAATCGCCACCTACTACTCTCCGTGTCGAACGGGCCGCCGGCTCCGCTGCTCCGAATCTCTACCTGCTCGGCATCGGAGTGTCGGACTACGAGAATGATTCGCTCGATCTAAATTTCGCCGCTAAAGATATCCTCGACACGTTCGCTTTCTTCCGGTCGCAGGAAGGCCTGCACTATCAGAAAATCCACACTCTCGCATTGGTGGATGGCGATGCCACCCGAGAGAAGATCGCGGATGCTGCTGAGTTTTTCTCTGCCGCATCGACCGACGACACCGCAATCGTTTTCGTTGCCGGACACGGATTTCTCGAGACCGGAACGCTCGACTACTACTTCGGGACAACCGATATCGATATCCACAACGTTTCAGAGCGGGGAGCCACATACGACGAACTGACCGGGCTTCTCGAGAACTGTCCCGCAGGGTCTCGGCTGATGCTGATGGATACCTGCTTCGCCGGGGAAGTCGAGTTATTCGATATTGCCGGAGCCGAGGGAGCCGTTGCCGAGGGTGTCACGGTTCGCGCTCTTGCTCTCGCCGAAGCGCCGAGGCGCAGAGCCGGGAGTCTCTTCGAGCTGCGGAATCAGCTCTTTTCAAATCTCGGTCGCACCACCGGTCTCAATGTGGTGACGGCATCCGGAGGGATGGAGTTTGTCTATGCGATCGAAGCGTCCGGGAATGGGTTATTCACTCACGCACTGCTCGATGGTTTCAGCAGCGGGCGATCGGACGGTGACGGCGATGGTGTTATCCTCCTCTCAGAGGCTTACCGTTATCTCGGAGAGGCGCTCACTGATTTGAGCGGAGGTGCTCAAAAGGCGTTCTTTCGCGAAGTGAACACCCATGGCGATGTGGTCCTCGCGGTCTGTGATCCGAAGCCGCGATTCAATCAGGGACAGTTTCTCGGCGATTTGATTCGCTTTTCAGAGGGTCGTGGCCTTGAGGCGCAGTATGCGGCGATGTTTGCGCCGCGTGCCACTTACTTCGGCTCGACCAAATCTCCCGCCGAGATTGAGGCGGCCGAGATCGCCTACCACGAAAAATACGACGGCCGATCGATCTCTCTGACAAAAGAGCCCGTGGTCGAGCGAGTTTCCGATACCTCCGTCAGAGTCGAGTATCAGCTGCGGTTGTTCCTTATAAATCGAAAAGAAGCTCGCACCTTCTCGCCCCTGTTCGGTGCGGAGGAAGTGATTGATCAGGAATTGATTCTTGAAGCTGCCTTCATGTCGGGCCAGTGGCAGATCACCAGCCTCGCCGCGAAAGATTCGAAGCGACTCCCCAACCCTCACTTCCGCGAGGGCGGTTGAAAATGGCATGGATGCAGCCCCCGATTCCCTAGCCGGTTTCAGTCGGGATCGGACAGACAGCAAAGCAACCGGTTCGGTCGCCGATTCGGCTGACAGGATAAAAAATGCAGACAGAACTTCGCGACATCCAAAACCAGGACGAGTGGCCTGAAACCGTTCTCTCGTTAGAGCAGATTCCGGATGCGCCACATCTGCTTTCCTTCTCACGAGAAAAAAATTCGCATCGGGGAATCGGGGAATTCAAAACTCTCCGAAAGCTGTCGGCGAGGGGAGTGAATGAAGCGTTCCTGCGTGAGATCTGCGAGTTGGAACATCTCGAGTATCTGGAAATGGAAACCATCACCGCAGTCGAACTCGAGCCCATCGCTCAGCTCAGAAATCTGCAGACACTCAAGCTGCGGGCCGTTCGCAAAGCGGATGAATTCGGGCCGTTGCTGGAACTACCCGGATTGCAGCGTCTCTTCATTGAAAACGCCAAACACTTGTCTTCCCTCGAGTTCCTCGCAGAAGCGAATCATCTGAGAGCGATCGGAGTCGAAGGCAGCATGTGGACCAAACAACGAATCGAAGGTCTCTCAGCGTTATCGCACCTTGAAAAGCTCGAAGGCCTGTTTCTAACCGCCGTTTCTCTTCGCAACAAATCGCTCCGGTGTCTCGCGGAGATTCCAAACCTGCGAGTAATGGAGTGTGCGCGGTTTGCTCCAAAGAGCGAATTCGATCTCCTCAGAGCACTGATGCCCCATCTAAAATGTCGTTGGTGTGATGCTTACGACATTCCAAAGCTCTGACAGACGACTCGCCTTGCAGACTACCGCTTTCCGAGGCCGGAGCCATCGCAGCGCAGGAGAGGCAGCGAGAAGCAATAGCCCAGTGCCGGTAAATGCTGTTTGAGATATCAATCCTCAAGGTTGGTGGCCGCGAAGCGTTACCGCTGAAAATCACTCAACCCGGACCCGGTAAAATTCACGTGTTCGGTAAGCAGATCGAGACCAAGTCAATGCCCCCCAGTTCCCTGCCTGAGAACTGACGTCGTAGCAGGTAGCGAGATTGCGGCTCCGCTGTAGCGTGCAAATCACGGTTCAGCCTATGATTTAGCATTTTTCGCCTGCAAACAAAAATAAGAAGACTGCCTTCAGAGCACTGCGTTCAGCGACGTTCGACAGAAATCGTTCGGTCCAGGAACCAGGACGTGGTCAGACTATCTCAGCTCCCATAGCTTGAGAAACGGAGCCCCAGCCGCGGCGGATTGGGAGACGAAGCACCTTCGCCGAATCTTCTCCCTTAGATCGCAAATCGCCCAAAAGCCCCAAACCACCACCGCAAATCACCCAATCAAATCCTCAACCACATGCCCATGCACATTGGTGAGTCGGAAGTTAAAACCTTTGTAGCGATAAGTAAGCCGCTTGTGGTTGATACCGAGCAGATGCAGCAAAGTCGCGTGGAAATCGTGGACGTGGAAGGGATTCTTTGCGGCGGTGAAGCCGAAGTCGTCGGTCTCGCCGTAGCTGTAGCCGCCTTTGACGCCGCCGCCGGCCATCCAGAGGGAGCCGCTTTTGGTGTGGTGATCGCGTCCGCTGCTGCCCTGGGACATCGGGGTGCGGCCGAATTCGCCGCCCCAGACGACGAGGGTGTCTTCGAGCAGGCCGCGTCCTTTGAGGTCTTTGATGAGGGCAGCGGCTCCGCGGTCGGTCTCTTTGCCGCGTGAGGTGACGCCTTTGACGACGCCGCCGTGGTGGTCCCATCCGGAGTGGTAGAGCTGGATGAAGCGGACGCCGCGCTCGATCATGCGTCGCGCCATGAGGCAGTTGGAGCCGAAGGAGCCGTCGGGTTTCTCCTTCACGCCATAGAGTTCCTTGGTGCTGGCGTTCTCTTGCGAGAAATCGGCGAGGCCGGGGACGCTGGTCTGCATCTGGAAGGCCATTTCATACTGGCTGATGCGGGTGAGGATCTCCGGATCGGCCTGCTGATTGTGCTGGATCTGATTGAGGGCGGAGATGCTGTCGATGGTGTGCCGCTGCACGCGCTGATCGATACCGGCGGGGGACTGGAGGTAGTTGAGCGGCATTTCGGATCCGTAGAATTCGACGCCCTGGTGCTTGCCGGGGAGGAATCCGTTGTGCCACGCGGTGGTCGGGATGGGCTGGCCGGTTGGGCCGGATCGCATCACGATGAAATCGGGGAGGTCCTTGGCCTCGCTGCCGAGACCGTAGGAGAGCCACGAGCCCATCGAGGGACGACCGGCGATGCCAAACCCGGTATTCATGAAGGTGTGGGCCGGATCGTGATTGACCTGATCGGTCTGGAGGGTGCGGACGACGCAGAGGTCGTCGGCGACACTCTGCAGCTCGGGGAGGAGGTTCGAGATCCGCTGGCCGGATTGTCCGCAACTTTGGAACCCCACTTCGGTCCCGAAACATTTCAGAGCTTCATACTGAAGAAAGGCGAGCTTCGCTCCCTTGGTGATCGAGGAGGGCATGGCCTCGCCGTGCAGTTCGCGCAGTTTCGGCTTGTCGTCGAAGGTCTCAAACTGGCTCGGACCGCCGGCCATGTAGAGGTAGATGACTCGCTTTGCTTTGGGGGCAAAATTCGGAAATTCAGAACCGTAGGGATTGGTCGCCGCTGCGCCCATTGCGGTGCGGCGAGGTCCGAGCAGTTCTCCAAGAGCGAGGGCACCGATTCCCCCGGCGGTGGTCGAGAAGAAGTGGCGCCGGGTGGTGTTGAGCGCGTGCTGATGAAAAGGATGCTTCATGGCTGAAGATGCGGTGTCGGATCAGGGACGGGTCAGAAATTCGTGGAGATTGAGCAGGCTGCGGGTAACGCCGGTCCAGGCGGCCAGCTCGGTGGGATTGGCCGGGGCTGCGGTCGTCTTGGACACGGTGCGGAGGAGTTGTTCGCTTTCGTCGGGGCGCTCCCGGTAGTGATCGCGCAGCTGGTCGAGCAGGGTCAGGAGAATGTCGGACTCGGCCTCGGTGGGAGTGCGCTGGAGGCTTCTGCGGAATGCCTCTTCGAGACGGAATGCGTCAGACTTCGCGCCGCCGGTATCGCTCGGGGAGTCCAGAAGAGTTTGAGCGAAATGGACGGCGGCCTCGAGAAAGATGGGATCATTGAGGAGGGCGAGCGCCTGGGCGGGAGTGTTGGTGATGTTGCGCTGGGGGGTGCACTCCTGCCGGGTCGGGGCATCGAACGCGAGCATCATCGGGTGGATATTCTGCCGCTTCCAGAAGGTGTAGAGGCTTCTCTGATGCTGGGAGGCCTCGGTGCTGGTGGCCCAGCGCAGATGTCGGCTCCCGTACATGACCTTGTCGGAGCGGGTCCAGTAGGGATCGGGCTGGTAGGGGAAAAAGCTGTGGAGCGGGATGCTCTCGGTCGTCCGGAGGAGGCCCGCCACCTGCAGCGCGCTGTCGCGGATTGCTTCGGCACGGAGCGCAACCCACCACTTACACCTCATACGACGATTATCTACAAAAAATGTCAATGCCGGGCACATACATGGG
>JBCCBR010000171.1:0-7362 GCA_039033935.1 Verrucomicrobiota bacterium | reverse complement strand
GACGAAATCGCTGATTTATTTGTGAATTGCGGCTTTTTGAAGAGTACTGAGACAACAACTGAAGGCGATGTTGTCTACCGGATTTGCCATACGCGCTCACCGACCTGCCGATGCCCGACCCGATCGTGGTAGTGCGTGCCCTGGCGACGGAGTTTCTCGACGTCAGTATGGATGGCACCCTGCTTGCAAGCGGGCACGGGGATGGCTCGGTCAGGCTCTGGAATCTCACCTCGACCTCGGCAGTCACGATAGGCTCGGAGGCCTTCAATGAGCTTCCCGGCGAAACCGGTAGATGGACATCTAAGGGTCCGCGATCCGGAAAGCAGTGGGGATCGAGCAGCGACGTGAAACACGCCACTCCCTTTCGTGGGCATCGTGGCCTGCGCTACCTTGCCGCGGGAAATCTCGGCGGCGAGATTCATCGCGCGGAAACTCCCGAGTCGTGGACAATCTCCGGCCATGAAACGGTTCGCCTCCAGTTTGCGGCGGCAGCTGCGCCAAGTGTTTTTGAGGAGGGTGACTTTCTGAGGCTCCTCGCCGACTGCGACGGCGACGGTCAATTTGAACTCACGATCATCGAATATCGACCCGACGAAGATGGCGATCTCGCCGAGACGTACGGATTCGCCCGCGAACTGAACTCGGTATTCCTCGACGACGACGGCTCCACGCCATTCTACACGTTTGAAGACGTCTTCATCGATCTCGAAGCGCTCCTCCCTTCTCCCCGCCCCACCGAGATTCGCTTCAGGATCGAAGCCTCAACCGACGAGGCCGGCGAGGAAATCGCCTTCGACAGCCTCAGACTCACCGGAGTACCAATTACCCGGCCTTGATTTGAGGAGTGATCCCATCTGAGGGCCCCCCTCGCGCGAGATAGCCTGACGCTCCCAAACCGAGCAAGGTGAGCTGGTGACTACTTGACTGGCTCTAACAGTCCAAGATCCCACGGGATTTTTCCGTAGTCTTTGCCCTGTCGATCTGGGTGGAGCACACCCTGAAAGAGAAATGGCGCGTCAAAGTCTGCCCGCATTGATTCGTCATAGCCGGCCCTCAGCAACTCGCCGTGACTGATCCCATGCGTCCAGCGACCAGCCGTTTGCTCCACATTTTCACCCGGCCCCCATGCCGCTGCGTAGGGTCTCGCCAGTGTTCCCGCGATTGGCTTCCACTCTCCGTCCAGCGTGTCGGAGACATACGCTTTGAAGTAACGTCGATCTGCCCGCGCCTGTGCTTCGACCAGGTTCAAAAACTTTCCCTGCTCGTGATCAACTCGATAGACATGATTCGCCTCAAAGATGTCGCCATCGAAGCACAAGTCGGGCTTGCTCCATCCGTAAGGAAATTCCGCAAGCTCAGTCTCTGCTCTCCAGATTTTTCCGTTGTCTGAGGTGAAAAAGAGATAGACCACCTCACCGTCGCGGATCACCCAGAAATCAAGCCACGGGTTATCGTTGGGAGGCCGCACCGCTTTCATCGGCTTGAGCGGTGACCACGAGGTCGGGTCGGAAATGTCATCAGTCGTTGCGTAGGCTGCCTGATACTCGATTTCCCACTGTGAATCTTTCGCCTGACAAATCAGATACCACTTTTCCTCCGGAGCAAACCAGAAGACATGCGGCGCGCAGAAGTAGCCATCGTGATTCGGCAGCACGACTGGTTTCGTAGCATCAGCTTCCTCGAAATCGGTGAACGAGGTGTGGACAATGGCGTGGGTCCTCTCGTGGCCTCGCAGCGTGCAAAAGAGGTGCCACGTCCCTTCGTATTGAACAATGGAAGGATCTTTGATGGCGATCCACTCATCGTCATTGAAGTCGCGTGTGCGGATGAAGGGCTCGCCGACTGTCCAGGCAAATTGAGATTCCTCAGCAGGAGTCTGGAGAATCGCGAGGGCAGAGAAGAAAAAAACAGCACACAAAAACTTCATGAGAAAGAGGTGGGACGCTCTCACACGCTCTGCTGATTTGAAATCAAAATCCAATCTGCCCAATCGAAAGGCCTTGGCTCGTGGCTCTAGGCAAAAGCGAAGGCTGGAGGCCTACGCTCCGGCTCGCTGGACGGTAGGGATCCTCGCCTGAACGGGGAGGACGAGTGGGCTCACATGAACGTCGGGGTCCTCGCGGGTGCCGAACAACGCACTTAATCCCTCCGCTCCCACTCAGAAATCTGGAGCGACTCGACCGACAGCCATTGCGAAGCGATCGGCTCGATGCCCAGCTCCAGCGTCAGTTTGCGAGCGGCGATCCCGACGATCGCGGCATAGGTCGGGTATGCGATGGCCAGCTTTGCGAGTTGCTCTACCCCCATGTCAGCCTGCATCCCAGCTGCGACCAAGTGGATCACCTCGAGAGCCTGCTCTCCAACTACATGAGCCCCGAGGATCCGATGACTTTCTTTCGCGACGATCAATTTGCACAAGCCACGAGGGTGTCCATCGATCACCGCTCGATCGATCGCGGAGTAAGGAACGGTCACACTCACTACCGGCTCTCGCTTTTCGGCCTCTTTCTCCGTTACACCAACACTGGCATATTCAGGGTCGGTAAAGCCGCCGCTCGGCACAATGTGGTAATGGTAGGCTTCAGGCCGATTTCCAAGCGCATTATCAGCTGCGATCCGCCCCTCGTGCTGACCGGTCTGGACCAGCATGGCCCGACCGGTGATATCACCTGCTGCGTAGATGTGGGGCGCGCTTGTTCGCAAATATTCGTCGACGCGAATGTAGCTGCGCTCAGATGCAACGCCGGCCGCCTCCAGGTTCAGAGAGTCCGCATTGCCAAGCCAGCCAATCGCGAGCACGACAGCATCGACTTCGATCGATTGGGCGACCCGATCGACCGAGTAGTGATACCGAAAGCCGCTCTCAATCTGCTCAATCTGACAATCAAAATCCGTTCCTGCGATTACCGAAATCCCGCGCTCCACAAAAGCCTCGGTCATTTCCAAGGAGACCGCCTCTTCGTTCGTCGCCAGGATCCGCGGGGCGGCTTCGAGCAGAGTCACTTCGGACCCGAAGTCATGGAGCACCGAAGCGAGCTGGCAACCGGTCGCAGCTGCCCCCACAATTGCGACTCGTTTTGGCAGTTCCCGCAGCGCCCAGATGTCGCTATGAGTCAGGGCATGCTCGGAACCGGGGAACGACGGTCGATTGGCACGACCTCCGGCGCAGATGATAAATTTATCGGCTGACAGCAAACGACCATCTTCGAGCTTCAGCGTTTGTGGATCGACGAACCCGGTCTCACCGACTGGCGAAAAAGCTTCAATCCCACTATCGGACAGATGCCCGAGCAGCTGCTTCTTCTCGTGGATTTGATAAATGATTTCCTGGGTCCGACTGAGAAGCGCTCGAAAATCGACGGTCGGCCGGGGCCCGCTCAGCGCGTAGGCCGAAAACTGTTCCGAGTCGCGCCAGAGGCGGGCCGCTTTGGCGAGGACACGAGTCGGAACACATCCGTCGTTTGTGCAGGTTCCACCCAGCTCGGCTTTTTCGACCAGGGCAACGTGGGAACCCAGCTCCCGGGCTCTCAACGCTGCGGTGATGCCGGCCGGGCCGCCGCCAATGACGATCAGGTCGAAAGCATGTTCCATGCGTTCCCCCATATCAGCAAACACGGGGCGTGCCCACCATTTGTTTGTGATTCACGAAGCTGAGGAAGTCCGCTGGGTGTCTCGCCCCTGAGGCAACCGAGAGAGCGCCTATCTCAAAACACCCTGTCACAACTATAATTTAACGGATCTCAGGACAACTCAAGTCGCAGTCTGAGCGAGATCAATCACAGCTTCGAGAGGTCGATCTCGTCATCGATTGGATTGGTGTCGACGTCGACTTCACCGATCTCTTCGAGCACATTCAGCACCCTGACACCCCGCTCGACGGAGTCGTCCATTTTGAAGTGCAGCTGGGGTGTCTGCCGCAGAGTGACTCGCTTCATCACGGTGTTCTGGATGAACCCGCGCTTTCGCTGGAGCTTATCGAGCACCGTCTCCGCCGCATACTTGTCACCGATCACACCGATAAACACATCCGCCAGCTTGAGGTCGACTGAGATATCGACTGCATGGACCGTCACGAGCACTCCCGAAAACTCGAAGTTCCGCTCGAGACACGTACTGATTTCTCGCTTCAGCAGCTCATTGATTCTGGCGAGGCGCTGGTTCATAGAAATCTTCGGTGAACGGTCGGGGTGAAAGAGGGTCAGGTCAGAAACTCAAGAGGGTTAAGTCCCAGACCCAAGAGGGTTAAGTCCCAGACCCAACAGGGTCATGTCAACTCGCAGCGGCTTACCGGGTTGCTCAGCCGCGCCGTGTTAGGCTTTTGTCAAAGTCTCGACATGATTTCGGTCTTCTTCGCGTCAAATTCACTCTGATCAATCAATCCGGCCTCAAGCATTTTCTTCAACTTCCCAAGCTGTTCCACTGGGTCTTCAGCGGTCGCTTGCGGAGCCGGTGCGGAGTGTGCGGGTGATTGAAACACGACGCCGCCCGCTGCTGCACGCTTCTCTTCCATCTCACGCTCCCTGCGCTCCTCAATCATTTTCTCTTCAATTTCCTGAGAGTAAGAATAGATTCGGCGGGCCTGCTTCTTGGGAATGCTGTCAATGGAAGTCTTCTGACCACCTACGATAGTGCATGAAATCGTAGCTCCCATCATCTGTTCGCTCAAGTGAACGTCATGAACTTGTCGCCACTGAAAGTCCTCAAACTTGAAGCCAGTCAACTTCGGTCTCGCGATGATGAAACGCTTATTCGTCAGAATGACTGAATCGGGAGAAATCGTCACGACTGGCTTTTTCTGGACGCCGACATATTGAATCTCCTCGCCCTTGGTGAGGATGTCGGTCATCCGCCTGATCACTTTCTGGACTGCTGCTGGATCTTGCTCCTCTGTAATGAAGCGGGAAACTGCAGAATCGATAGCGGACTCGACGATCTCGCCACGACTCTCAGAAACGGAAGTCTCGTTCTGTGGCAACGCTACGAGGTCACCAATCGCAACCCAGTCGTCCATTCCCTCTTTCCATCCGGGGGTTTCTGGCGTGATTTGCCCAGCCGCGAACATCTGTTGGATGGCTGCTTCATCGATCGGCCCCTCTTGCTGGTCGTTTCGGTATAGTAGATATGACATAGCGTCTTAGTGTTTCCTGGGCTAAATGGCCTGAATACGAGACCTAAGAGGGTTTGGTCGGGGTGCTGGGATCGCTTTGTCGGGCTCAGAGTGTCTGCTCCAGTTTCTCGAGTTCGTAACACTCAATCACGTCGTCCTTTTGGTAGTCGTTGAATTTCCCGAGTTTGACACCGCATTCGAGTCCGTTTTTGACTTCTTTGACGTCGTCTTTAAAGCGCCTCAGAGTGGTGAACCCGCCATCGTAGATTGGCACTTTGTCTCGTAGGACGCGAGCTCTCGCCTTGCGCAGAAGTTTGCCATTGGTGACGACGCATCCGCCGACTTTGCCGGAGGAGAGTTTGAAGACTTCGAGAACTTTGGCATGCCCGACCACACTCTCGCGGGTCTCTGGCTCGAGCAGGCCAAGCATCGCATCTTTGACCTGGTCTATCAGTTCATAAATGATCGAGAAGAGTTTCACCTGAACCCCTTCCCGCTTCACGATTGGCTGTGCCTTGGCCTCCACTTTGGTGTTGAAGCCAATCACAACCGCATCCGAAGCGCTTGCTAGCAGCACGTCTGCCTCGGTGATGGGTCCTGCACTTTGGCGAAGGATCTCGACCCGCACTTTATCGGAGTCGATATCGTTGATCGACTTCTCGATCGCCTGGAGCGAGCCCTGCACATCTGCCTTGATGATAAGCTTGAGGGAAACTTTCTTGCCCTGCTCAATGTTGGAGAAAAGCGTCTCCAGAGCCGACTTCTGCTGTGGGGCCAGCTTCTCTTGCCGGACCTGCTCGAGGCGCTCCTCGGAGAGTTTCTTCGCCTTGCGCTCACTCTCCATCTCGACCAGCTCGTCCCCAACGTTGGGCACACCATTGAAGCCAACGACTTCCACTGGCAGAGACGGCCCGGCCTCGTCGAGGCGCTCGCCGGTGTCACTGAGCAGTGCTTTCACTTTTCCAAACTGATTTCCACAGATGAAGGCTTTGCCGGTCTTGAGTTTCCCGGTCTGGACGATGACTGAAGCGGTGGCACCTTTTCCAGGCTCAGTCCGCGCCTCGATCACGATACCCCTTGCAGTCCCTTTGCTGCTGGCCTTGAGCTCAAGCACCTCGGCCTGAAGATGGATCATGTCGATGAGGTCATCGAGCCCTTGTCCAGTCTTCGCTGAAACCTCCACGCAGATCGTTTCCCCACCCCAGTCTTCTGGCGCAAGCTCGTTTTCCTGGAGCTGGCCCTTGACCTTGTTAACGTCAGCGCGATCCAGATCGACCTTATTGATCGCGACGATGATACTGACGCCAGCAGCGCGGCAGTGATCGATCGCCTCGAATGTCGTCGGCATGAGACCGTCATCTGCCGCGACGACCAAGACCACGATATCGGTGACGTTCGCACCTCGCGCCCGCATTGCGGAAAAGGCAGCGTGGCCTGGTGTGTCGACAAAGGTGACCGATTTTTCGCCACGCTCGACGCGGTAGGCGCCCATCCCCTGAGTGATACCGCCAGCCTCTCCAGCCGCGACTCGGGAGCCCCGATAAGCATCAAGCAGAGAGGTTTTGCCATGGTCGACATGCCCCATGAAAGTGACAACGGGAGAGCGCAGCTCAAGCGTGTCGGTCTCGACTTCTTCGATCGCGGGAGCTTCTGGCTCTTCGATCACTTCTTCGACCTTGTGGACGCCGCCGCCTTTCTCGCGCTTCTCCTTTTCAAATACGAAACCGTGTTTCTCGCAAATCTGTGCCGCGATGTCGGGCTCGATTGCCTGATTCTGATTGGCAAAGACATCGAGGGCCATCAAGTCTTTGGTCAGCTTGAAAGGCTTCAATCCCATCATCTCAGCCAGCTCCTTGACGATAATGGGCGGCTTGATATTGATGATCTTATCTTCGTCGACTTCCGCTTCGGCGACTTCTTCCTCTGCCGGCGGATCCGAAAAGAGATCGACTACCTCAGGCTTGGGAGCCTCCGCCTTTTTGGCAGCTGCCTTTTTTGCCGCGGCCGCTTTTTTCGCCGCAGGCTTCTCCTCGCTCCCGAGCTTCCCATAGACCGAGCCGGTCTCTACAGAGGGAGTGTTCCCACTGGCTCGACGCGCTGCCTTTTGCTCTTCTTCCTCAAAGAGATTGAGCGCTTCGGCTTTTTGGTCGTCGACTGATTTTGATTCCTCGTCGTCGTTCGATTTGCTGGATCGTCTAGGCATGGGGCGCTTTTGGCTGCGGCCCCAAACCCCGGTGGTCGAGACCTTAAAAATT
>JBCCBR010000170.1:0-7414 GCA_039033935.1 Verrucomicrobiota bacterium | reverse complement strand
GATGCAGTGACGCGTACGAGGGTTGCCTGATGCGCAGCGGTTGGTTCCTTCAGGATTTGATGTCGTCCATTGCCGACCAGGGTCGCAACTGGTTGCCGAGCGCGCTTTTCGGCCAGGACGAAGCGACCACCGGGATGCAGTCGCTCATTGAGGCGCTGGTGCGTAGCCGCGGTGAAGCGTCCGGTCTTGCGAGGACGGCCTCGCTTTGGGAAAGTGGGGCGACGGGCTGCATTTGGGAAGATGGGACCTGGATTCAGGGGCTATTATTGAGAAGACGGCCCCACCTTCGGGAAAGCTCGGCTGTCGGCCTAATTCGAAAGCCGATCGGCGGTGTTTCGGCGGAATTCTCTCTTGGTATTTTGCAAGATCTCGCTTTCTTGCGGGTGATGAGAGTATTCGTGACCGGCGGTGCCGGCTACATCGGAAGCGTTGCTGTGGCCGAGCTGATTGCAGCCGGCCACGAGGTGATGGTCTATGACAACCTCTACATGGGACACGTCGATGCGGTGGACCCTGCAGCAGAGTTCATCGAGGGAGACCTCGCCGACAGGGAGCTATTGGGCAAATCGCTTTCCGCATTCAAGCCCGAGGGGGCGATGCACTTTGCCTCCTACTCTTTGGTCGGAGAGTCCGTGGTCGATCCTTTTAAGTATCTCGGGCCGAACTACACGAACGCGCTGAATCTCATTGAGCTGGGGATCGAGCATGGATTGAAGCGATTCATCCTGTCTTCAACTGCGGCTCTGTTTGACGATCCCCAGGTCATTCCGATCAGTGAGACCGAGCCTTTCAACCCCGGTAACCCCTATGGTGAGTCGAAGTATTTCATCGAGCGAGTCTTGCACTGGGCCAACATTACCAAAGGCCTGCGCTTTGCGGCGCTGCGTTACTTTAATGCCGCAGGATGCACCGAGCAGTGCGGCGAGGATCACAGACCGGAGAGCCATCTCATACCGCTGGTGATTCAGGTGGCCCTGGAGCAGCGCGAACAAATCAAGATTTTCGGCAACGATTACGAGACGCCTGATGGGACCTGCATCAGAGATTACATTCATGTGCGCGACCTCGCCTCGGCCCACTTGCTGGCCTTGGAAGCTCTCGAGCAGAACGAGACGCTCCACTACAACCTTGGAAATGGGAGTGGATTCAGCGTTCAGGAAGTGGTGGAGACGGTTCGCAAAGTGACGGGGCATCCGATCCCAGCCGAGGTGGTTGAACGCCGGGCGGGGGATCCTGCCGTGTTGATTGCTGATAGCAGCAAGATTCGCAAGGAATTGGGTTGGGAGCCGCAGTATGACGATATCACTTCGATTGTCTCGTCAGCTTGGGAGTGGCACCGGCGTCATCCGAATGGATATGATTCCTGACGTGGTGTGTCTGGAAAAGTCTCGGTGAAGAAAGGTAACTCGCGCGCGGAGGCGGAATATCGGGCGGATCCCACTCCGGGAATAGGTGGAACCGTCCGCAGATTTCGCAGATGGACGCAGATTGGAGCTGGAGGTGTATGCCAATCTCGCGCAGCTGATGCAAAATCTTCTGAAGCTGAGTGGGGTGCGAAAAGCGAGGAAACCGATCCGCTCGGCGGTTTTGCAAACTCTCAAACACGAGTGAGAGGTGTCCGTGACAAAGCCTTAATCCCGCCTCCTGCTGGCTCAGTCTGAAGCCTTGAGCCCTGCCATCACCGAAATCATTTCTACGGCCGCCTCCGCCGCTTCGCGGCCTCGGTTCAAGGTTTCGCCGATCGTTCTCGCCTCGGCCTGTTCGGCATTGTCGACTAGCAGGACTTCGTGAATGACCGGTATTTCGTAGCTCAGGCTGGTGCGATGGAGCGAGTGGGTGATCGATTCTGCGATCAGGTCGGCGTGGGCAGTCGATCCCCGAATGATCACGCCAAGCGCAATCAGAGCGAGCGGTTTTGGGTTCTGTTTTGCGAGGCTTTCGATAGGAAGCGGGATCTCGAACGCCCCCGGGACTCGCACGAGCGTTAAGGAAGTGGAAGGTGCCAGACTTTTGAGGGTCTCGCTCGCTGCGTTGACGAGGGCGTCGGTGTAGGTCGAGTTGTAGCGGCTCGCAACAATCCCAATGGAGCCGGTCGCACGGCTGATCGAAGGAGACTCGGGTGAAGATTTCGACATGGCAAAGTGAAGCTGCGAGACAGAGAGGGCGCAACCTTTTCCGCTGCCGTGTCCTCTTCGACCATCACGCTTGTGACTCAATGACCCGAGTTAGTCTGCCGCAAAGGCAAACAAATCACGCTGTCTTTTGCGCCCAGTAGATTGCATCCTTCGCGCTGTCGCGGGGTTGACTCTCAGGTCGATCCTCGGCGACACTGCGAAGCTCTCTCCACCATGTCTCTGATTCCACTTTTGAAGCGCATCTCTCTGGACAGCGGCTGTCGTGAACCGGACCGCTGCGAAACCATTTTGTCCGAAGCGTCTGACCGCCAAAGCTCTCTGATTGAGGCGTTGCTCGATGCGAATTTGGTAGATGAAGAAACTTTCGCATCGCATCTCGCTGAGCAGGCGCGGTTACCCTACGAGGATGGTTCGTCACTCGACGAACAGGGCCCCCTTCACGACCACTTTCCGGCGCGTCTCGCACTGCGCCATCGAGTCCTGCCAGCTCGGGTCGAGAGCAACGGAGCAAACGGCCATGAAAATTCGCAAGACCATAGCTCATGGCGCTTGCTGACTTACGACCCCTTTGATCTCAGTGCCCGCCAGGCTATCGGAAGAGAGTGGAAAAGTCCGATCGAGTGGGGAGTGGCCTCGCGCTACCGGATCCTCGAAGGGCTCAAGCTGGGATACGGAGTTGGCGCAGAGCGATTTGATGAGCTGGTCGAGGGGCGCGAGGAAACCAGCGACGACGATTTTGATCAGGAGGTCACCCAGCTCGACGAAGAGGATGAAGAAGCCTCGGTCATGAATTTCGTGAATCAGGTTTTCCGCGAAGCACTCCGCGAGCGGGCCACTGACATTCATCTGGAACCGCTCGAGAAAAGTCTGCGGATTCGCTATCGCATCGATGGGGCGCTCCAGGCAGTGACGGTGCCGCCGGATATCGCTGCACTGAGGGCTTCGCTGATTTCGCGTCTCAAAATCATGGCGCAACTCGATATCGCGGAGCGGCGACTCCCTCAGGATGGGCGGATCAATCTGGAGCTCGATGGCAGTCCGATCGATGTCCGGGTCGCGACGATTCCTTCGGTCAATGGCGAAAGTGTTAGTCTACGACTGCTGACGCGTCAGGAGGCAGACATGTCGATGCTCGGCCTCGACGAGGCGAGCGAGAAAGAGATCCTCCGACTGCTCGCGATGCCGAACGGAATCATTTTAGTGACCGGGCCAACCGGCTCGGGGAAAAGCACAACTCTCTACACCTTTTTGAAGCGGCTCAACACGACTGACACTCGCATCGTCACGATCGAGGATCCGGTCGAGAATAAGCTCGATGGAGTCGTCCAGATCGCGGTCAAACCAGAGATCGGTCTGACGTTTGCGAGTGGTCTCCGCAGCATTCTGAGAGGCGACCCCAATATCATCATGGTGGGGGAGATGCGTGATCTGGAGACCACCGACATCGCGATCCGCGGTGCACTGACCGGTCACTTGGTTTTCTCGACCCTACACACCAACGATGCGGTCGCGGGTATCACCCGATTACTCGACATGGGAGTTGAGCCATTTTTGATTGCCTCTTCGGTTCGAGCTTTCCTTGCCCAGCGATTGGTCCGCAGGCTTTGCGATGCCTGCAGCAAACCAGCGACTTACGAAACCAGTTATCTCGATGAAATCGGTTTCCCGGAAGAGCATCGCGCCGGTATCCATGAGGCGGTCGGTTGTCGTGCCTGCCGCAATACCGGGTTTCGTGGCCGCATGGCTATTCTCGAAATTTGCTCGGTCAAAGAAAAACTGGCCGAGCTGATCACCGCTCACGCTCCCTACTCAAAGCTGAAGGAAGCAGCTCTCGACGGAGGCATGGTGCTGCTCCGTGACTATGGATGGAGCAAGGTAGGCGCTGGGCAAACGACCATCGAAGAGGTCCTCAGCAACGTCGAGCATTAGTGTGCCTCACGCTAAGTTCGTTAAAGAAAGAAGTTCAAAGGATTGTTAATTGAGCTCGCGTCGCTCGTGGTGATTTGGGATTTCGCAGCCCTTTTTTCCCAACTCTGCGTTACTCGTTGATCACGAAGCCTAGCTTCGCTCACGCCTCGCGCCTTGATTTGGAAAAAAATGACTCGCGAATTCTTCAACGCTCTTATCGCTCAGCACACTCGGAGACTATTGAAAAACTCCTTCCGCAGTCTTTTTGCTGATTTCCCGCCTGGACTTCGTTGTTTCAACCACCTCTTCGGAGGAATGGCGCAAGGATAGTGGGTTCGGGAGTCATTTCAGCAACCGTCGGAACTTTTTGGAAGTTCCGCTACGAGAGAGACTTGTAGCGGAAGATGCGAAATCTTCCGACGTTCCGCCGAACGACGATGAAAGGCCTTAGTCTTGCCCCATTCCTCTTAGAAGACTGCGAGCGCTTTGAAGTGCGTCTCCAAGAGACGGATCTACCTGACACCTTCGCGAGTGACGGTCGTGACCTGATCGGTGTGCAGGTCTTTGATGACAACACCTTCTGGGCGGATGTCGAGGACCTGGAAGTCTTTCTCTCCGACACCGGGTTGAGCTGTCCGAAAAATATCACCGGTTTTCACCACGTAGCGATACTGGCTGTTTGGAGCTGTCAGGATCGCGTAGCTGTCGGCGGAGTGCCCAGCGATGTCTTTGACGAGCAGGTGAGTGGCCCCGGTCTCGACATTCTCGACCTGAACCCGCGAGGCATCGACGAGACGGCCTTGTCCTTCTTTGGAGCTGACAAACTTCTTGGTAACCTCGGTCACTCGAAAATCAGTTCCCGGGATTTGGTTTCCTGGCGACACCGTCAGTGGCTGTCCACCTGCATCGAGCCGCTGGACTTCAGCGCGACGCCCTTCAACCGCGCGGACTGAAAGAGGAACTGCCTCTTCGTGGAAACCCGAAAGCACCATCGACTGGACCGGTGCCATTTCCGGCGAGCGGGAGCGAATCGTCGATCCGTTTAAGGCAACCGCGGGCTTGGTGCGAGCGGTCCGCCGGGTTTCGGCGTAGTGTTGTTGCACCTGCTGAGGTGCCTCTGGTGCTGGCACTGAGCTAGCCGAGAGGGTGAGGGTTTCCTCTGCCCCTTGACGTTTCAGCGCCTCGCGCGCCTCTGCCATTTCCTGGCGGACTTCTTCGGCCTGTGGATTGGTGCCCCACTGATCGGGTGTCACAATAAGATCGCGAATGGCGGCGTGTCCCTCCTGCTCGGCCATGTCTCTCGCCGATATGCCGCTGCCGTTGACGGCGTAAGGATTCGCCTGATTCTGAAGCAGGAGACGCACCGCGTCCTCGTGACCTGCCTTTGCCGCGATCATCAGCGGAGTGCTGCTCTCGGGACTGCGAGAGTTGATGTTGGCGCCAAATCCGAGCAGAGAACTCATCACCGGGGTGTTCCCGGTAAAGGCTGAGACCAACAGTGCGTCGTCGAGCGTGTCGGGTGATACTTGCGAGGCGAGCAGGGAAACGACTCCATCATGGCCTTTGTAGGCAGCGAGCGAGAGAGCGCTCCACCCTTCGACATCCTGGGTGTTGATGTCAGAGCCTCGCGAAATCAGAAGACGGGAGGCTTCTTCATGCCCCATCGATGCCGCGAGGATGAGGGCGTCGCGACCGACCTTGTTAGTCCGTCGCGGGTCTGCCCCGTAGCCTAAAAGGTATTCAACCGCTTCCGTCCGGCCGGAGAGTGCCGCCATCATCAGAGCGGTGTTGCCTTTAGAATCTGCTTTGAGTAAATCGAAGCCTGCCATCTCGAAGAGCTGGAGGCTGTCAATGTCACCGGCAGAGGCAGCGAGCAGAACATCGCGAGTCGCGAGCACGTAACCCCTCTCAGCGAGCGAAGTCTTGGCTTCCTGCTCCGGACTGCTGCAACTTGTTGCCAGCACTAAGCTGAAGATGCTGACCATCACAGGCATAAAAATTTGGTGAATGGCTTTCATTGGCGGATCGTTGGCGAGGCTCTCCCTTAAAATTCTCCATGAATTTCCATAAAAGACAAACATTTTATTAATATATCTTAAATAATTTTGAAGACTGACTTTCTCATCATCGGCCAGGGCCTGGCGGGATCTCTCCTCTCCTGGGAGCTGATCAGGCGAGGCCGCCGCGTCCTCGTGGTCGATCGAGATGAGAGCGAGACGGCTTCGAAAGTGGCAGCCGGTCTCATCACGCCGTTGGCAGGTAATCGGTTTAACCTGCCCGATCTGCTCCCGGCCCGACTCAAGGAAGCGCAGCGTTGCTATTGGGAGATCGAAGAGGAAACGGGCTCGCGATTATTCCATCACCGTCGGATTCTTCGCCTGTTTCAAAACTCTGCTGAGCGTGAAACCTGGGAACAGCGACTCGCTTCGAATCCAGATGAGTATGATCCCTTCCACGAGCCGCTTGCGGTGGACCCGTCTATTGCAAATGCACCTTGGGGTGGCTTTGAGATGAAGGGAGGAGGTTGGCTCGACGTGCCAGCGTTTCTCGACGTGACCCAACAGATGCTTCTGGAACGGGCTTCATACGCAATCGGGCGGGTCCGGCCAGAGCAGGTGCGGCGAAGCAATGGAGAAATTTTGTGGAAGAATGTTAGGGCGCGGGGAGCGATATTTTGCCAGGGGTGGCAAGGGGAGGGAAATCGATTTTTCGATTGGGTGAAATTCAACTCCGCTGCCGGAGACATCCTCACGGGCGAGCTTGAGCCACTTCCGCCGAGATCGGATCGCGAAGCTGAAGCCGATTCTCGGGTTCTCAATTCGGGCGGCTGGCTCATTCCCTTGGGCGGTGATCGAGTCAGAGCAGGTTCGACTTATCGTCACGAATTTGATGAATCCGATTTGTTGTCGGGATCTGGTGGAGATGAAGGTCGCAATGAGGTGCTCGCAAAAATCGAGCGTCTCACGCCGCGACGGTTTTCACTTGAGACTCATCGCGCTGCAATCCGACCGATCATCCACCGGAGTCGGCCTTTTCTCGGTCAGCACCCGACTGAGCCTGGGATTTACTTTTTCAACGGGCTGGGCTCCAAGGGAGTTTTGAACGGCCCATCGCACGCGCGTGAGTTAGCCGATTTGATATTGGATGGAAAGCCGGTCAGGGCAGAGGCCGACGTCTGTTCGCTGAAGGTTTGAAATTGCTTTCGGGGCAGAAGGGTAATCGCTATGCATCTCCCGGAGAATAGCCGTCCCCGGCTGTCCTTCAGAGCCTGAGTAGTCGACCGACCGACTACGGGTCAGCCTGCCGCAATTAGCCTGGTTCAAAACCGCTCTGCAAAGTATCTGCCGAGGCTCTGGGGACAGCCGAGACGG
>JBCCBR010000169.1:0-7415 GCA_039033935.1 Verrucomicrobiota bacterium | reverse complement strand
GGCGGGACAATGATGTCTACGGGCATC
The DNA here is from genome assembly GCA_039033935.1 of Verrucomicrobiota bacterium. Lineage (GTDB taxonomy): Bacteria > Verrucomicrobiota > Verrucomicrobiia > Verrucomicrobiales > DEV007 > Arctic95D-9. Next base: position 7,388 of record JBCCBR010000169.1, on the reverse strand, counting down.
TGAACAACGCCGTTTACTATGAGTATGTGGACGCGGCGGTGAATGCCTGGAGGCTTTTCACGCTGGGGGCGCTGGACTCTCTGTACGGGATTGCATAGCCTGCCTCAGACGAGCTCACGAGTTGGAAAAACCGCCCTGCCGTGCTTTGCTCAAGAGCCCTTCAGTCAATTACGTTACATGGCCACCGCTCAGGCACTCAGCAATCGTCTCACGATCCGTCTCGAAGTAGTTCCGGGGAGAAGTGTCGCCGATCGTATCGCCCGAGCTGCTGATTTCGGGTTTGCCGGGATCGCCTTTCCGGGGCGATTCCGAGCTGAGTTCGGGGAGGAGGCGCTTCGCGAAATCGGCTCGTTTGCTTTGCCGATCACAACCGTCTCACTCGGATTCGAGGGCTCGCTCTGCAGTCCTGACCCCGCCCAGCGCCAGATCTGTCGCGATTCGCTTTGCGAACTTTTTGATTTCACAGCGGCACTGGGTGCTCGCAGTCTCAATATGCCACCGGTGCTGAAGATGGATAATCCAGACCGCTATCCGTCCGGCTCCGAAGCAGTCCAGGACGCGCTGCTGGCAGAGCAACTGCCTGCACTGGGCGATGAAGCCGCCGCTCGCGGGATTGAGCTGTTGATCGAGCCAGTCAATCGACGGGAGACCGATTACCTGACATCAGTGATCCACGCCGCGAAAATCTGTGAGGCGGTTGGTCATCCGGCAATCGGACTGACGCCCGATTTTTACCACATGCAGTTTGAGGAAGAAGATATTCCGGCTGCTCTTTCGGAAGCGTCAACGTGGATTCGCCATATCCATGTCGCGGAGCACAATCGAGTTGAGCCAGGGGTGGGAACGCTGAATTTTCGGCCGGGCTTCGCTGCTCTGAAAAAATCCGGCTACGGCGGGCTCGTTGAAATCGAATGCCGCAGTCTCTCGGGGGAAGCGAGCGAGGTGCTGCCGCGCTCGATCGAATATCTTAGTCATGAATGGGAATCCGCTTAGTCTGTCACTCATCCTATTGCTCTGCTTTGGTCTCGCCCGGGCAACTGAGCCGCCGCCGAATCTGTCGGTAGAAAATCTGGTTGCCTGGTGTGTCGTCCCTTTCGATGCGAGCGGGCGAGGACCCGAGGAGAGGGCCACGATGCTTGCTGAGCTCGGATTCCGCTACTGTGCCTATGATTGGCGATCAGAGCATGTCGTCGAATTCGAAGAGGAGATTCTCGCCTACAAAAAACACGGGATTGAGATGTTTGCTTTCTGGAAAGGCCATCCCGATGCCTACGCGTTGTTTCGGAAGCACGCGATCTCGCCTCAGGTCTGGCATACGGTGCCAAGCCCGGATGCGAAGACGCAGCAGGGCAAAGTCACCGCTGCGGTTGCAAAGCTGGAGCCGCTCGTGATCGAGGCTGCTGAGCATGGCTGCGAATTTGGGCTCTACAATCATGGAGGTTGGGGAGGGGAGCCGCGCAATCTGGTAGCGGTTTGCGAGGCGCTTCGAAAAAAAGGGCACCAACACGTCGGGATCGTTTACAACTGGCACCACGCTCATGCATCGATCGATTCGTGGGAGTCTGATCTGGAACTGCTGATACCGTGGCTACTTTGTCTGAATTTGAACGGCATGAACTCCGAACCGGACCCGAAAATTCTTGTTCTGGGAGAGGGGGAGCATGAAGCGACGATGCTCTCTACGCTCATAGCGTCAGGCTACGAGGGGCCGATAGGGATACTCGATCATCAGCGTGAGCGGGACACTCGGGCAGTGCTCACCGAAAATCTTGCGGGCCTTGATCAACTCCTTGGGAATTAGTTGTTTTTCGCATAATGTGATCTCAGAGCCGTCCTCTCAATCGAAACGTCAAAGCTGAATTCGATAGACTTTTAAACCGATGACTGACCGAACAGACTCGCGACTCAACCCGACTGATCCCGGCATCACTGCCTATTTAAGGAATGTCTTTCTATTCCTCTTCCTTGGCGGTGCCATTGGTGGTCTCGCCGTGGGCCTCTTTCGGGCGATGGAAAGCGAGACGGATTTTTTCAACGCGCTGAAAATCGCCGGGCCCTGTGTCGTCGTTTTGCTGTTCGCGTTTCTTCTCTTCCATTTTCTGAGCCCCAAGTCGAAAGCTCGAAGCCCCTTCCGTGGTAAGATCGGCACCCTTTTCGTAGGGGTGATTGGAGTGGGACTGGCAACATGGACCTTGGCCCCGACCCAGCAAAAGCTGACGCGGGAGGCACTTGCGAAAAATAAAGACTATTTCGAAGAGCGTGCCGCAAAGTTCTTTGCGATCAAACAAGCACTCGCCGATCTGCCTCCGGCCAGTGCGATCCTGCCAGGCGGCTTTCTCGGCGAAGTGGACCAGCTCGCAGACTGGTCGGGGGATCTTCGGACTAGCACTGGCACGCGAGTCTATGGGATTGATTTTGACACGGTCCTACTCGAGCCAGGGGATTTTGCCCGACTGGAGATCGACCGAGATCCCGACGAGGTCAAAAAGCCTTCCGACCATGCTGATCTCCGGCTTCTCGGCATTGGGAGCCGGCAGGGGAGCTTCTACCACTCGGCGATCGATGAACTGGCCCAGGCTGCTTTTGGTGATCCAGGTTACTACAGCCCGGATCAACCCGAGGATCTCCTCGAGTTTATGAAAAATGTCCGGCAGGTCGTGGTCGTGCGGATGGAGGAACCGTCACTACCTTTGCTCGACGAGGGGGGAAAGTTCTACCCCGGCTTTCTTGCGGGCCAGGCCCATGTGTTTGAATTGGAGACGGCTGACTTACTTGGCTCGTTTTCATTTGCCGCGACGAACAGCGATTCGCTTCAATATTCCTACCGTGAAAATGCAGAAGCGACTGCCAAGGCCAGCTCGGCGATGGCAGCGTTGAGCGCGGATCTGGAAAGAAATGGCGGCAAGGCCCTGCTCCACCGCATTCACCAGATCGCGCCGGGTGTGAATACGGGGTATCCGGAGGGCAGCCTCGAAATGCCCTACGGCGACGATGCGCTCGCTGCTGCCCTGCTCGGTGCGCTCCGGGAGCAGCGTATCGCTGAAGAGAATTTTGCTCAGGCGATCGAAGGTCTCCAGGAGGCGAGCCAGAATCAGCCGCCCGCGGTCGACGCCAGTGCGATCACACTCGATGAGGAATCTCGAGAGTTGATCCTTTCAATCCTCCAAACGGAAGGGAAGATCTCTGCGATCAAAGAGCTCAGAGCATTGACTGGCGCATCATTGAAAGACTCGAAAGACTACGTCGAAAGTCTGCTCAGCACGAGCGAGTTCGAGTGAGTTCGAGTGAGTTCGAGTGAGTTCGAGTGAGTTCGAGTGAGTTCGAGTGAGTGCGGAGCGTCTCGGCACGGTCCTCCAGTCGGGTTATCCTCCGATCCCGGCTCGCTTCATCCCAACTGCCTCATCGGCTTTGGAAAAGGTAACACCAACGGTTTTAGACACACCGAACTCTTCCATCGAGACGCCATACATCACGTCGGCACGCGACATGGTGCGCTTCGAGTGGGTCACAATAACGAATTGGCTATCGCCAATAAACCGATCGAGCACTCGGATAAAACGCGTGATGTTGGCTTCGTCGAGCGGGGCGTCGAGTTCGTCGAGGACACAGAAGGGCGATGGCTTGACCATGTAGATTCCGAAAAGCAGCGCGACGGCGGTCATTGATCGCTCGCCACCGGAGAGCAGGCTGATCGACTGAAGCTTCTTACCGGGCGGTTTGGCGATGACATCGATGCCGCATTCAAGCGGGTCAGCATCATCCATCAGCACGAGGTCGGCCTTCGCCTTTTCCCCAAACAGCTCTTTGAACATGTCGCGGAAATTCTTCCGAATCTTCTCAAAGGTTTCAGAGAACATCTTGCGGGTGTCTCGATTGATCCTCGCAATCATGCGGAGCAGCTCTTCTTTGGAGTTTTCGAGATCTTCGAGCTGCTGTTGATTGAAGCGATAATGCTCTTCCAGCTCATCGAACTCTTCGATCGCATCCACATTGACCGGACCCATTGAGTCGAGTTTGGTCCGCAGAGCTCCGACGGTTTCTTCGACAAACTCCCAATCGGGCTCAGCTGGATCGACTAGTTCAGGGGAATCGTCTCTGTCGGAATCAGTAGCCGCCTCTTCATTTTCCGATGACGACTCAGCAGCAGACGAGTCGGGCTGCTTCCGAGCGGTGGGTCGGGCTTTTCGTCGCTCTTCGATGACGGCAAGCAACTGATGGCTGTCCGGCTCAAAGAATTCCAGCTCCGTGCGGTAGCGCTCGCGGCAGCTGCGCTCAAGGTTTTCGAGGTTCAGGTCGAACTGAGCGATGCGAACCTCCTCCTTCCCGCGTTTTTCGGCGACCTCCTGGACTTCTCGGCGCAGCTTCGTGAGGGTCTCTTCGCCGACTTCAATGCGCTCGGAGTAGCCGTTTTTCTCGATTTGAATCCCAGCCTGTTCTTCCCGCGCCTTTTGCGAACTCTCAGTCCAAATCGCGATCTTATGCTGGAGATCGGCTGTCTCAGCAGCTGATCTCTCGATCCTCTCCTCGTAGGATTGGATATCTGCCTGACACTTCTCGCGGCGAGATTGCAGCTCGTCTCGGCGCGAGAGCATCGGCTCGCGTTGCTCTTCGAGATTGCGAGCGGTGCCTTCTTCCACTGCCAGCTGGGTGCGGGCTTCGGTGATGTCTCGGTTGAGCGTTTCTTCTCGTGTCCGGATCGAAGCGAGTGCAGCCCCATCGCTGTCGATCTGGGCGAGCAACACGTTGACTGCGTCGGTCGCCTCGGCAGAGCTGGTCTGCAGCGTTTCGACCTCGGCGATGACTTTTTCCCGTCGATCTGAGACCTCGCGCTGCTCCCATTCGAGGCTTTCAGCTCGATTTCTCAGCTGATTCAGGTCTCGTTCGACAAGGGCAAGCTGGCCTTCTTGAGTTGAGTTGGCGACCCGCTTCTGCTGAAGCTTTTCTCGTGCGAGTGTCAGCGCGTCTTCGAGCTGGTCGACTCGTGCATTGAGTGCATCGCGTCTCTCCTGGCGGGTCAGGAGTTCTTCGTTGAGTGATTCCGAAACGGCGTGAAGCTCGGTAATCTCAGCCTGCATCTGGAGCACAGAATGGCGGTCATCGCCTGAGGCACCTCCATGAACGATACCCTCAGCGCTGATGAATGACCCGTCCCGACAGGCAATTGCTAAATTCGGGTGCTCTTCTCGGAGGCGTAGCCCGGTTTCTAAATCAGCGACAATCACGCAGTCTGACAACAGGCTTTCTACGAGCGGGGCGACTTCGCCCTGACAGGTAACTTGATCAAGGGCCCAACCTTCCGCACCGAGAGGGGCTTTGCCGTGAGAACTTCGCGAAGGCGCGCTCTGCAGGGAGCTGGATGCGATCAGGGATGCTTCACCAAGTTTATCGTCGCGAAGCGAATTGATGATGCGGGCGGCGGTGGAATGATCACGAACGATCACAGCCTGAAGTTGTCGATCGAGGGCCGCCTCGATCGCCGCGGTGTAGGGATCAGCAACCTGGAGGTAGGTGGCGAGGGGAGATTCAATCTCTCCAGAAAAGGAAGCATTCTGTTTCAACTCTCGAATCACTGCCTGAGTCCCTTTGGCGAATCCTTCGCCGTCGGCAAGAAATTGACGCAAGACTTCCAGTCGCGATTTTTTTTCGCTGAACAGCTGATGGAGCTGGTTGAGGGCTTCCTGCATCTCGGTCGCAGAGCGCTTTGCCTTGTGGTAGCTCTGCTCCAGCTCGATGAGGTTTTCATCGTAGCGGCCGATCTGGCGCTGGTGCTCATCGATCCGATCTTTGAGTCGCTTCGAGTCTTCTCGTCGAGCCGACTCGTCTTCCCGCAGACGTGAGATTTCGTTTTCGAGCTGCTGAGCCCTTAATTCATCTGCCTCGAGCTGACTCTGATTGGTCTCGACCGTGGCGGCGAGACTGGCGATACGGCTTTCGAGACCAGTGCGACACTGCTCAGCATTTCGCAGCTCAGCTGTGAGGCGATCGTGCTCTGAGCGGATTTCTGCGTTCTCAGAATCGAGTCCGCTGACCTCCTCACGCTGCGCTTCGATCCTGCCAGAGACCTCTGCAAGTTGGATGTCGGCTTGCTCGATATCGCGTTCCTGTGCAGTCAGCTTTTCCGCAGTCTGCTCGATTTCCTCCTCATTCTGGCGAATTAGGAGGCTCTGCTCATGCGTCCGTTCACCGTTAAAATCGATCCGATTTTGGGCACTCGAGACTTCGTTTTCCAGCCGTGCCAGCTCGCCCTGGAGATTGCTGAGACGTTGCTCAATTTGCTGATACTCGACCCTTGCCGTCGCCATCTGCGCCTGGCGGCTTTCGATCTCGTCTTCTAACTCGTCCTGGCGCAGCCGAAACGATCTTGTCGAACCGACCAGTTCAGACTTCTCGGCCCGCAATTCTCTCCACTGCTTGTGGCTGAAATGGAGATCCAGTGTCCGGACATCATTGTGGAGGAGCTGGTAGCGTTTTGCTTTTGACGCTTGACGAGAAAGCGAGCGAATCTGGCGCTCGTTTTCAGCGATGACATCCCGGATCCGGACGAGATTAGCCTCCGTGTAATCAAGTTTGCGGAGCGCCTCGCGCTTCTGGGTCTTGTATTTGGTGATGCCAGCGGCTTCTTCAAAGACGGCACGACGATCCTCTGGCTTGGAGCTGAGAAGCATGTCGATCTTGCCCTGCTCCATGATGGAATAGCTGGTCCGACCAATCCCCGTTCCCACCAGGAGATTTTGGATATCCTTGAGCCGGCAGACCTGCTTGTTGATGAGGTATTCGCCCTTCCCATCTCGATAGACGCGGCGGCCCAGTGAGACTTCGTCATACTCGGTCTCAAGAGTTCCGGCACAGTCGGACAGGGTCAGGGTGACCTCGGCCATTCCCAGGGAAGTGCGGCGGTCAGTGCCGTTGAAAATCACGTCGGCCATTTCGCCCCCGCGAAGTGCCTTCGCAGAGGTCTCACCGAGCACCCATCGCATCGCATCAACGATGTTCGATTTACCGCAGCCATTCGGGCCGACAATCCCGGTGACGCCCTCGTGAAATTCGAGTTTCGTCTTATCAGCAAAGGATTTGAACCCGTGGATCTCTAGAGATTTTAGCAACATAGCAGGAGGGGCGGATTCGGCGGCTTGGAGTCAGGAAACTAATTAATTCTCAATTATGATAAAGCAATCTTTATGATGAAGCTTTCCTGAATGTTGTCGAACCTTTTCTCCGCGAAAACACGAAATTTTGCCGAAATTGGCGTGGAGGAGTCAGATTTCGTGGTTTATGAGGCCACTTTTTTCAAAAAAAGGTAAAAAAATGGCGTAAACAGGCGATTCTTTGCTTGCAAAGACCAGACCACTTACTATTGTTGTAGTGTTAAAGCAGCTGCGCTCATAGTG
>JBCCBR010000168.1:0-7427 GCA_039033935.1 Verrucomicrobiota bacterium | reverse complement strand
GGAGGTTCCGTCGTTTTCGTACCAAGCGATAGTATCGTCACTGAAAGAAGCGGAGATCACGTCCAAGTGACCGTCTCCATTCTGATCTCGGTGTCATTCTGCGCTTCCTGGGCTGCAAGCGCCGTGCGGTAGGTGTTGAGAGCCCAATTCTGGAGATTGCGATGATTCCAGAGTCGACGCTCCTCGCTGAGAGTGGTGACAAATTTCTGCCGATCCATTCCCTCCGGCAATTTTTCCGGGACGGAAGCTGAGACTCTTTGATCGAATTGAGAAAATTCTTCGTTCCGCTCGCGAACCAGAAACGGACCAATTTCATTTGCCAGTTTCATGTACTCGGCATCTGGAAGCACGTTTAGATTGTAACGGATCGACTCTCTGAGCGGAAAGGCGATCGGCTCGAATTTATCCCCTTCCCAGATCTCCCAACCGGCTGGGATCCTGAATCGCTCGGAAAAGGCGCGCGCCTGGAGGTAGGTCTCAAAGCTATCGGGAGCGACGAGGTAGTAGAAGAGGACTCGGCGAGCGTTACTGGCCCGCTTACAGGCCTGCTCGAAAGCGGAATTACCGGCGAGGAATTGATCTGGAGTCCAGCCCCCATCGGTTTTCGGCTGGAGCTGCACCTTCATCCGGTCACCCCCACCCGGAACGATCCAGTAGGAGAAGTCGGGTGGCCCGTATTTTCCATTTTCAAAGAACTTGAGAATCTTGCCGCGGTCGAAGCGGTATTTATGGACCTGGAGCTCGGCTTCATCGTCATTTCCGATGACGCGCTGGTAGACGCTCTGTGGGTTTGCCTCTTCTCCCTGCTGATTCGTCCAAGTGATCGAAGTGGCGCCCCAGGATGCGAGCGCCTCTCTCTCTCGCCGGGAAATCCGGATTTTCTCCATCAGCGGAATGAAGTTGTCGTTCTCGTCCTGCCGAGTGGTGCGCAGCGGATAGGTGTAGGAGCCGACCGCTTTCCCGGTGTAAGCCAGGTCGGTGAAATTTTGATCGATGACGTCTCGAATTTTGAAAACGTGGTCATACGGATCGCCCACAAAGTAGACTTTCCCGTTTTTGACAATGATGTAGCTCGCGGTGCTCTCAGCATCGGCCACGCGCGGGTTCGGCATCACGATGTCACGGGCCTCCTTTACCTCGCGCTCGGGAGTTTGCGCGAGGATCGCGGCGAGCTTGCGATTCTCTTCGTCAGCCTCAGAGACAAGGGTTGCTTGCTCTTCTTTCTTTTCCTCTTCGGCATCGACCTTGGCTTTCCATTCTTCAATGTCTGATGTTTTGTCGGCGAGATCTTCGTTGTTGGTTTCGATTTCTTCGAGCGCCGCGATCATCTGGGCCGCCTCTTCTTCAGTCGGGAGTTGAGACTGGGTCCGTTCGAATGAAAGGCGAAGTTCCTCCAGATTCTCGAGAGTCTTCTCCCGGCTCGAGATCATTGCGGCGAGCTCCTCCTCGGTTTTGGGTTCGAGGTCTTCGATGATCTGTTTCACCGCAGCCGAGATACCGAGGCTGCTGACGATCAGAATCAGCAGGAGGATGCCGACCACATTGGTGAGGGCATCCATGAGAGAGTCCATGCTCCGCTCGTCGTCGGCTCTAGCGCGTCGTGCCATGGGTCAAAAATGGGTAGGGTGGGGGGATTAATCGAAAGGGTTCAGGGTTCGAGGAACTGTGCGAAAACTGCCAGATCGACTCTGCCGTCGTTGGGGAGGGGAACCCGACCTGGAATGATGCGAGATCCGCGACCAGCGTTGTAATCTGCTACCACGATAGCTGCCTTTTTGAAACTCTGGACGCCGCCCGGGCTTCCCCGAACCAGGAAAATGAGGCGGTGAAAAGGTTTCGAGGCGACCTCATCGAGGAGTTTGAGGAAGTCTTCGCTCTGGTTGAGGGAGGCAAGCGGGATCACCTCGGGCTCGGCTGAGACACTGCGATGGATGTAGGCACCGGCGTCAGAGAGCTCGACAAAGAATGGCTTGGTGTTGGTCCCCGAACCGGTCGAGCGGACTCGCAGTCGCGCGGGATCGGGTGGGAGTTTGCGGCGCTCGATCTCAGCCTGCTTTTCCTCGACCTCAGCGAGGAGGCGCTCGAGATCGATCTCGAGTCTCGCGTTGGTTTCAAACAAGACGTTGAATTTGGCAATCAGCTCCTCGCGGGTCGCATCGATCTCTTCGGCGTTGTCGAGCATCTCCTGCAGCAGGGTGAGGCGCTCTTTCTGGGCCAAGACCTCGCGGTTCTGCTGGATCATGTTTTCCAGCTGATTGCGGAGCTTGTCGAGCTCTTCCTGAGCTTCTTCTTTTTCTTTTTCAACCCGGACGAAAGCCTTGGCTCGCTCGATCTCCTCGTCGGTCTGGCCCTCGCCGCGATTCATCGCGATCAGGTTAATGACGACGATGATGAGGGTGAGACACCCGATGATACTTACCAGAATGCTGAGGAAGGGGAAGAGACTGATCGAGTCTCCGCTGTTTCGGCGTCGCGCCATGGGGTCGGTGAGGAGTTTCGGTCTGGGGTTAGCGGCTTGGTGGGAATAGTGGCGATTCTGAAACGATTGGCCCGCAGTGCAGCAGTGGTTGCAGGTTTTAGCCGCGGCTGAACAAGCCTCTCTTTTTGACGACGACCTGCTTGCCGTTGAGCTCTCCAAGGACCTCGTTGAGATTCTGAATGCCGGTCGCGAGTGCTGAGACCTGACCCTGGATCGCACCGACTGAGTCGGTCCTCATCCGCTCGAGATTCTTGAAAAAATCTTCGTCGAGACGGGTTTCGTATTTTTCGGCGCGCTGAGCAATGGCTTCGATTTGCGTATCGATTGCCTTGGCCACCTCGGCGTAGTTTTCGGTCTGTTTGCCAAGATTCTCCGACATCGATTTTTGGACGCTTTCGAAGCGGCCCATAACATCTTTCTGATTCGACGCGATTGCATCACCGATCGCCTTGAGCAGGCCGGCGTCGGAGCCTGTGTTGGAGGCGGCACCGCCGTCATTGAGGCGCTTCAGCAGATTGTCGACACAGTAATCGTCGACATCCGAAAGCAGATCGTCTTCGCTGCTCTGGAGAGCGCTCGCAGGGAAACTGAGGATGATTGAAAAAACGAGAGCCAGGAGTGTCGTGTCGAAAGCAACTCCCCTGCTGTCGAGGACGTCGAGGAGCGGCCCTGAAATTTCGCTCATGTCGCCGCCACCGCTGTCTCCCGCGGCAAAGACCGCGCCGAAGCCGCCAATCGCATTTCCGATACCGAGGACGGTCCCGATGAAGCCCATGATCGGGATGGCCCAGAGGAACACTTTGATCACGGCATAGCTGTTATTGACTTTCGCTGCGTCGACCTCGGACTGCGAAGTGATCATCTGGGCGACTTCGGGGTTATTTTGCCTCACATAGAAGAATTCGAGAGCTTTGCGGACCCGATTCACAATGTAGGTATTCCGCAGGATTTTCGGGTAGTTGATGAGGTTGTCGTGAAAGTCCTTCAGATTGTTCACATTGATCTCCTCAGATATGTCTTCCGGCAGGGCCTGGAGGAGCATCGCCCGACGCTGACGTTGAATATTGAGAAGCTTGAGGACGAGGAGGGCAGCACACCAAAACATCAGGAGTGTGGTCACGTATTGAGACCAACCGCGCTCGGTGAAGAGGGCCTTGATGTATCCGACAAAGCTCCGTTTTGCCTCCGATTCCTCTCTTTCAGCCGTTTCCTCGGTGGTCTCGGAAAGCACTTCTTCCGCTGCCGCCTCGCTTTCCTCGGCAGTTGGCTGCGGTGGAGGCGGGGCCGACTTGGCGACGTCATCCGACGGCAGCAAAAACATGATCACATACCAGATCACCGCGGCGAGGAATCCGATACCACCCGCGACCCAGACGTTGACCCGCGATGGGTGAAGACCATCGTGACCGACATTGAGGTTCAGCTCGGGGAGAGCATCATAGTGCTCATCGACCATCTCTTCGGCCGCATCCTCAAGCGAAGGTTCCGGCATTTCAGGGATCTGAATGCGCTGAGAACAACCGGGACATTTGACGACTTTACCGGCTTGATCGGGCTCGGCCTGTAGGGTGATACTGCAAGAGGGGCAGACGAAATTCATACAATTACGAAGAGAAAGAAATTGGGGCTTTTCAGCGTAGCGCTTAACGAGCGGCGGAGTCTACTCGCTGAGGCGGCTCTTTTTCGAGAAAAATCTTTTAGAATTTTCTCATTCTCGCATGCTACCTTAGGAAGCGTCGTGACTGACTAACTGAATGCGAAACCCTTCCCCAGCGGCGAGCCTGCTCGCTCTCTCTGCGCTTGTGCTGCTCTCGACGAGCTGCTCGGTCGGAGTAAAGGTCCGGGAAAAGTGGAACGACGATCTCACGAGGCCTCTTCCGCTGAGCGATGCCTCCAGGACCTGGGCGACCTTGCAGCAGGGGAGAACCCCTTCGGTCGACCAACTTGAGAACTACAATCGGGTGGTGCGCGGGGCAGTTGTGCAGATTGCGGCCAATCTCCAGAATGAGTCGGAAAACTTGACCGTGATCCAGACTGACACCGGGCCGGTTGAGATCGATGTCGTTTCGACTGGGGTGGACCGACTCGACCTGATTGACCGAGCGGTCCCGGCGGAGTTCGTGCGGATCAAAGACGACGACTATTTTCGATCAACGGTCGAAATCGAGGGTATCGGCTCGTCAATTCTCGTCCGCCAAAGGCCGACCTCGGAAGATTATCTCATACCCGAAAATGGGCTTTGGTATCCGCTCACAGCCGTTCTCGAACTCGAGCGCCAAAAGCCGACGCTTGTGCTGGTCGACCCGACCCGCGACCCAGTGATGCGGGCCGGACCTCGTGAATTCCCCCTGTCCGCAAACTACACGGCTGCGTTTGCCCGCGATTTTCAGGATCCGCAACTCGTCTTTTTTGATCTCCCGGCGCTGCTGCGCTTCGAGCAATTCAAGGACCGTCTTGGGGTCAGGCGGATTTCTCGATTTGATCCAAAAAAGCAGGCTGTGATTCTTGCCCACGGACTCTATTCCAGCCCGGAAACGTGGAATCAGACCCTGAATGAGCTCTACGCGATCCCCGAGATCCGAGAGCGCTATGAATTCTGGAGTTTCGGTTATCCGTCGGGTGCGCCGATTCCTTATCTCGCCCTGAAATTTCGGGAGAACCTGCGGGAGATGCTGGCCTGGCGTCGTGCCAATGGGGCTGAAATCGACTCGATCGTGGTGGTCGGCCACAGCATGGGCGGGTTGCTTGCCAAATCGGTCACCAGTCGCAGTGGTCGGGACAACTGGGATCGACTGTTCAATGTGCCGCCAGACGATCTCGACGTGAGCAATGAATCTCGGCAACTGATTCGCGATCTTGTCATCTTTGAGCCGGTCGACGAAATCGAGCGCGTCATTTTTGTGGCGACACCTCACCGCGGTTCGAGTCTGGCAGATAAGAGGGTGGTGCAGCTGCTCAGCGAGGTGGTGCAACTGCCGAAAACGCTCCTGACCGCGTCTCAGGAAGTGGTGCGGGAGAGCCGCCACGCCTTGACCCCACTGGGGCTGGAGCTCGTCCGTGAAAGCCCGAGTTCGCTCGCTCAATTGACCGCCTCGACGCGCTACACCGAGGGATTCTTTGACACCCCGCTAAACCCGAATGTGGTCTACCACTCCATCATCGGAAAGAAGCAGGGGCCCGAGGTGCCGCTGGAAGAGTCGACTGACAATGTTGTCGCCTACACCAGCGCATCGATTGATGGGGTTGCGTCAGAGACCGTGATCGAAGATTCGAAGCACGGAGTGCACCAGACTGAAGGCGGTATCGCCGAGATCGCGCGCATTCTCGGTGCCCCGAGGCCCGACCGGATCACGGTGGCACTGCCGCTGGTGATGCCGGAAGAGGAGTGAGTTCTTCTGCGCGTCACCATAAAGGGCTGCGCGGGCAACTTAACCGCGAGAACGGCTTCTCTTTCTGGTCTCGTTAGAATGATTGCGTCTCACGAGTCCGCGATTGAGGGAATTAAGCCGGTTTTTTAGCTCAAAATAAGAGCTAGCCTCTAAGCTATGGAAAAACTCTGGTTACTACCCCTGTTGTCCATCACTGGGCTGTTTTTCGCGACTGCTTGCGAAGATAATCCTGCAACATCAAGCGCTGATCAAAGCCCTGAAACGGACGTCGCTCCAACTGAGAAGATAAGTGTTTTGCTGGTAGATGGGCAAAACAATCATCGTTGGATGGAGACTTCGCCAATGCTCGTCCGCATTCTGGAGGATTCTGGCCACTTTGTTGTGACCGTTTCAACTTCGCCTCCCGCGCCACCTCGGGCTCCCCGTAAGCCGAAGAATGCAACGCCCGAGCAGGAAGCAAAGTTTGCCGAGCAGTTCGAAGTTTGGAAAGCAGAGGCTGAAAAGATCAAGGCAGACAGTGCAGCTGCGTTCGCTGAGTGGCGCCCCGTGTTCTCCGATTATGAAGTTGTGATTTCAAACTACAACGGGGAGCGATGGCCGAAGGAGGTTGAAACCGCGTTCGAAGAGTATGTCGCCGGTGGCGGCGGTTTTGTGGTCTTGCACGCTGCCAATAACGCCTTCCCTGATTGGACGGCCTACAATGAGATGATCGGCCTCGGAGGTTGGGGCGGTCGGAATGAACTTTCAGGGCCCTACCTTCGCTTGCGCGATGGAGAGTGGACCCGCGATATGACCCCCGGGCGCGGGGGGGCTCACGGGAGGCAGCATGAGTATGTAGTCGAGTCCCAGACAGATCACCCAATCGTAGCAGGATTGCCGAAGCGATGGCTCCATGTGAAAGATGAACTCTATGATCGTCTGCGAGGCCCCGCTAATAATATTGCTGTCATCGCAGCAGCTCTTGCGTCTGAGGATACTGGCGGCAGCGGTGAATGGGAGCCGGTCTTAATGACGCTCGAGTATGAAAAAGGTCTCGTCTTCCACACTGTGCTGGGGGACAACGCGAACTCGATGAATGGTCTGGGTTTTCAGGAGACCTTGCTTCGCGGCACCGAGTGGGCCGCCCGCGGTGAGGTGTCGCTGACAGGTGGCGAAGTGACGGAGCTTTCCGAACAATCAGCCGCGCTCGGCAGCGTCCTCACCGGCGACGAGTGATTCAGGTCCAAAGCGAATTGGCTCCTTAGGTAATCTCAAAAGGTGCGGGAAATTCTCTCCGCGCCTTTTGGTCGATCGAATGTGCCGACTTCCCTGTGGTTGTTTCCTGGGAGCCTTGGCGATCAAGAAACGCGTTGTCTAGCTCGAGGCCAAACCAGCTCCTTTTCAGAGTGGCTTTGTATTTCGACAGTTTCCCAAATCAGCGCCGGAACCCTGAATAGAGTTCCGGCGGCCAAGTTGAGATGTGGTGCTTGTGCGGATGGGGCCTCGGCGTTGGGGATCCGAGGTTTTTACCTTTCGTGGGCTAATCAGCCCTCTTGTGGATCAGTTGTCGCCGTCGCGGG
>JBCCBR010000167.1:0-7432 GCA_039033935.1 Verrucomicrobiota bacterium | reverse complement strand
CTCAGGTCATGCCGGGCGGCCTGGCTCGTGTTAGCGAAGGAGAGAAGAGCCTCTTCGGCAATCAGGGTTCGGGACTATCGAAAGATGTCTGGATTCGGTCCAACACCGTTCCGGGTCCCATGAGTATAGCTCGATCGGTCAGGGAAAATCTACCGGAGCGCCCTGAGATCACGCCAAGTCGAACGGGAGAAAACTTGTTTTGGACCGGGCGTTACGCGGAGAGAACCTATGCGATCTCACGGTATGCCTCGAGAATGATCGAGGGGAACGTGCGCGGCTTCGCCCGCGAGCGAGGCATCGAACGGCGGCACGAGCAGGATCTCGTCAGGAGTCTCTGTCACGTCTTTGACATGTCGGTGCCGATGTTGAATACACCGGAGAAAGGATCGCTGCTCCAGACGATCTGCCTTAATCCCCACAGTTCGATCGGCCTCCCATTTAACCTCAAGGCATTTCGTCGCGCCGCGATGCGAACGCGGGAGGAGTGGTCGCCGATCAGCATGCGAGCGATTTCGGAGACAGTTGATGGGTGGGTCGATCCCTACATCCGCCCAGATGGGGATGCCCTGATCGAGTCGCGCCTCGACGACCTCCAGCTCAGCCTGACTGCCTTTCTCGGGCTCAATCTCGACAACATGACCCGGGACGAAGGCTGGGCGCTACTCGACGCGGGGCGCCGCGTCGAGCGAGCCGCGTTTGTGCTGGGGATTCTCGGCTTCCTCTTTGAAGCGAAGCTGAAAGACGACGTCAGCACGCTCTTCAATGAGTCCCTACTCGTGATCCTCGATAGTGCCCGGACCTATCAGGCAAAATACCAGGCGGCACCTCACACCCATTTCACCCTGCAGCTGCTGTTAGGGGAAAAAGACTACCCACGCTCGGTGTTGTGCATGTTGCTCCGTCTCCAGGCAGATCTCGATATGCTGCCGGAACCAGCCCACACCGAGCATCCCCGAGTCTGCCTCACCAATGCGATCGAGCTGACAAAGCGCGCTGTCGCGACGGCGATCGATAATCAGGGAGCGGATGGCAATCTGGCCGCCTCAGCTGCCTTGATCGAGCAACTCCGCGATCAGCTCGCCGACCTTTCCGATAGAATCACGACTGCCTTCTTCAGTCTTTCGCAGGAACGCTAATGAGCGACATCACCTACCGGGTGCGACATCGCACCGCCTATCGTTACACCGGGAGAGTCGATCTTTCCCATGGTCTCGCTCATCTCAAGCCGCTTGAAAGCGACAGCCAATCGGTGCTCTCTTACAATTTGATTCTGCTCCCCGAGCCTGGGTTTGTTTCAGAACGAACCGACTATTACGGCAACAACCGGCATTACTTCGAGATTCAGCAATCGCATGATTCGCTCGAGAGTGTCTCGACCTTCACCGTCGTCAAGCAACACGAAAAGGAGCTCAGCAACCCTCTTAGCGGGGAAGCCTGGGATGGGGAGAGAGCTCTCTGCCCGATAGAAGATTCGAAGGGCTTTCCTGTCGCTGAGATGGTCGAACCATCGGTCGCCTGCCCGGAAAATTGTGAGGGACTGGCTGATTTTGTCGCCCCATCACTTGTGCCGGGTCGCGACACACTTGAGCTCGCCGCTGATCTCATGAGTCGGATCTACACCGAGCTGGCCTATGTCCCCGGCGCGACGACTACCACCACGCCGCTGGAGGAGGTGGTCCGAGGAAAGAAAGGGGTCTGCCAGGACTTCTCGCACCTCCTCATTGCGGCCCTGCGGCAGCATCAAATTCCGAGTCGCTACGTCAG
The DNA here is from genome assembly GCA_039033935.1 of Verrucomicrobiota bacterium. Taxonomy (GTDB): domain Bacteria; phylum Verrucomicrobiota; class Verrucomicrobiia; order Verrucomicrobiales; family DEV007; genus Arctic95D-9. Next base: position 5,668 of record JBCCBR010000167.1, on the reverse strand, counting down.
CGGCTACCTCGAGACTGTCCCACCGCCGGGCCAGGAAAAACTTCAGGGAGCCGACGCGACTCACGCCTGGGTCGAGGTCTGGTCAAAAAAGACCGGCTGGATTGGATTTGATCCAACCAATAATCTCATCCCAACCGGCCAGCACATCAAAATTGCCCACGGTCGCGACTACTTCGATGTTCAACCTGTGGCAGGGCTTTTCATCGGGAGCGGTTCGCAATCGCTTGAAGTCGAAGTCGATGTCGAACGCATTTCCTGATCGTGAAGAAAGTGCCAATCGATTCCTTCAAGGCCTTGTCCGAAAAAGGATTAGGAGAAGCGTAAATTAAAGGTGGCGACTCTCGACAAAACAAGGCACCTTTGCTCTACTATAATTTCCAAAACATGAGTCACTCCATTGCCGCCCGAGCTAATGCGGATCTGATCGATCAGAAATACACTCTCTGGAAAGAAGATCCCAAATCGGTCGAAGAAAACTGGTCCATGTTTTTCGAGGGCTTCGAGCTGGGCCTGACGCAGCCTTCCGATTCAGGCGAGCACAGTGTCAGCGAACCATCTGCGGAGATGGTCGGGGGCCTTGATCTTGCGACGCGCGCTCGAATCGTGACCCTGGTCTACAACTACCGGACTCTCGGTCACACCGCTGCCTGGACCGACCCGCTCGAGGAGGAGGCTCCCCAGCAGCCGCTTCTCAGTCTTTCTGAGCTGGGATTCGAGGAGGCGCATCTCGACGAGACTGTCACGACTACCTTTTTCGAAAACGGCCGCAAGATGCCGCTGCGGGAGTTGGTTGACCGCTTGAGCACAATCTACTGCGGCAAGATCGGCTACGAGTACATGCACGTCCAGACGCCGGAGGTGCGGCACTGGTTGCGAGATCGGATCGAAAGACGCTTCGATACCCCGGAACCAAGCGAGGAGACCAAGACTCAAGCTCTCGAGTGGCTTGCCCAGGCTGAGCTTTTTGAAAAATTCCTCCACCGCAAGTATGTCGGTCAGAAGCGCTTTTCGTTAGAAGGAGGCGATGCTCTGATGGTCGCGCTCAACGGCATCCTTCCACGCTTCGCCGAGTATGGCATTGATGAGATGATCATGGGGATGGCTCACCGCGGTCGCCTCAATGTGCTGGCCAATCTTCTGGAGAAGCCCCTTCACGTCATCCTATACGAATTTTCCGAGAACTACGTTCCCAATCTCGTCGCCGGTGATGGCGATGTGAAATACCATCTCGGCTTCGAGTCGAAGCGAGAAGTAGATGGTCACGAAATACGTATCCAGTTGGCGGCCAACCCGAGCCATCTGGAGGCAGTCAACTCCGTGGTCGAGGGCAAAGTCAGAGCCCAGCAACGAGCAAACGATTCCGAAAAGCGCGACTCGTTCGTCGATCGGAACAGCGTTCTTCCCGTTCTCATTCACGGAGATGCTGCGTTTTCAGGTCAGGGTTCAGTCCCCGAGACCCTCAACCTCTCACAACTTCTCGGGTATCGCACGGGGGGGACGGTCCACTTTGTGATCAACAATCAGATCGGCTTCACCACAACACCAAAAGACGCGCGATCCTCTGTCTACTGCACCGATGTCGCGAAGATGATCGAGGCACCTGTTCTCCATGTGAACGGTGACTCCCCACTCGACGTGCTGTTTGCGTCCGAGCTCGCACTTGAGTTCAGGCAGCGCTTTGGGCGCGACATTGTCGTCGATATCGTGTGTTACCGTCGCCATGGCCACAACGAGGGCGACGAACCCGCTTTTACCCTCCCGAAAACCTACCGGGATATCCGCAGCCACGACACTCCGCTGACTATCTTCCGACGGGCTCTGGTCGAGTCTGGATCAATCAGCAGCGAAGTCGCCGATGAAGTCGAGCAGCGCTATCAGGATCGGCTCGATTCAGAGATGGCCGAGCTGGAGCGCGCCACCGAGGCCGGTGAGGAAAATTCTCTCGGCGAAATCCCATGCGCCCTCCCCGAATACACTCACGACCCTTTTGAGACAGGTTGCTCCGCGGAGTGCGTCCGTGAAATCGGAATGTCGCTGTCAGGGGTGCCCGATGGTGTCAATGTTAACGCCAAGCTCGCGAAGCGCTTTCTCGCAGCGCGAAGGGAAGCGATCGAGAAGGGTGAGGGGATTAATTGGGCCTTCGCCGAGGCTCTCGCGTTCGGGACGCTCATCGATCAGGGCATCAGCGTCCGTCTCTCGGGACAGGATTGCCGTCGCGGGACCTTCAGCCAGCGCCACGCGGTGCTCTACGACCCGGAAACCCGTGAGCGGTATACTCCGCTCAATCACCTGAGCCAGGAGCAAGAACCGAAGCTCTGGGTCTACAACAGCAATCTGTCTGAATTTGCCGTTCTCGGTTTCGAGTATGGTTACTCACTCCAGGCTGATGATATGCTGATTTTGTGGGAGGCGCAGTTCGGCGATTTTGTGAACGGGGCCCAGGTCATCATCGATCAGTTCATCACTTCGGCCGAGTCGAAATGGAATCGGGCGAGCCACCTCGTGATGCTGCTGCCACACGGCTACGAGGGGCAGGGACCCGAGCACAGCAGTGCCCGACTTGAGCGATTTCTCCAACTTTGCGCCGAACAGAATATTCAAGTCTGCAACCTGACGACGCCAGCGCAGTATTTTCACGTCTTGAGGAGACAAATGGTTCGCCCATTCAAGAAGCCGCTCATTTTGATGACGCCGAAGAGCCTCCTGACAAAAGCAGAATGCACCTCGACTCTGGCTGATTTCAGCGAAGGAACGCGGTTCCACGAGATCCTCGACGACGAGACTCCAGATCGCTCGCCACCCGAGGACATCAGTCGTCTCGTTTTCTGCTCGGGAAAGGTCTACTACGACTTGCTCGACTACCGCCGTGAGAGCGAGATACGCAACGCCGCGATCATACGAGTCGAGCAGTTTTACCCGTTCAACAAACCGCTGATTAAGGAGATCGTAGCGCGCTACCCGAGTGCTAAGAAATGGGTTTGGTGTCAGGAAGAGCCGCTCAACATGGGCGGATGGTCTTTCATTGGCCCTCGACTGCAGAAAATGACCGACCACCACGTGCGCTATGCTGGGAGAGACACGGCAGCAAGTCCTGCCACAGGCTCAAAGACGGTTCACAAGATGGAGCAGAAGCGCCTCATCGAAGAAGCATTTAACAAGTAACCAAGAGTCTCTCGGTCAGACCCCTAAGAGACTGTTGAAATAATGAACCCGCTTGGATTCGCCGCTGATTTTTCGACTGGCGAGGCGTGATATTTATTGATAGCCATAGCTCTCAAGAAATAGCGCAACGAAGTCCAGGCGATAAATCAGCAAGAAGACTGCGGAAGGAGTTTTTCAACAGTCGACCCAGATACCAGCTACCCACATGGCCCACCAGATCAAAATCCCCGCAGTTGGCGAGTCGATTACCTCAGCAACCATCGGACAGTGGCACAAAGCAGACGGTGAATACGTCAATGCCGGCGAGATCTTCATCACGATAGAAACCGACAAAGTGTCAAATGAGCTGGAGGCCGACAAAGCCGGCATCCTCCGACATCGCGCAGCAGAGGGTGATGAACTCGATATCGGGGCGGTCGTTGCCGAAATCGAAGAGGGTGAAGCGCCAGCCGATCAGCCCGCCAGCTCGGCAGAGGCCCCAGCGCCCGTGGAGGAAGCTCCGAAGAACGAGCCGGTTGTGGCCGAGCCGGCGACCCAAGATGACGGAGTTCGCGCTACTCCGGTTGCCCGCAAGGTCGCGAGCGAAAAAGGGATCGACCTCTCCTCCGTGACCGGTAGTGGTGCCGGAGGGCGCATTACGAAAGACGATGTCATGACCGCTTCTTCTGCTCCGAGTGAGAAGTCAGTCCCGGTGACATCGAGCACCTCGCCAGGTGAAAAGCGGACCACTCGCACGCGGCTCAGCCCACTTCGCAAGAAAATTGCGACGCACCTCGTCAACGCTCAGCAGGAAAGCGCCATCCTCACCACCTTCAACGAGTGCGACATGACCGAAGTGATGGCGCTTCGCAAACGCATTCAGGAAGACTTCGTCGCAAAACACGGCGTGAAGTTGGGCTTCATGTCCCTATTCATCAAAGCAGTGGTCGACGCACTCCACCAGGTTCCGGCGATCAACGCCGAGATTGATGGCGATGAAGTCGTCCAGAATCACTTCTACGACATCGGCGTCGCCGTCGGAACCGACAAGGGACTCTTCGTCCCCGTGATTCGCGATTGCGACAAGAAGAGCTTCGCCGAAATCGAGCAGGATATCATCGAGTATGCAGTGAAGGCGAAGGAGGGCAAAATCGCCCTTGAAGATCTTCAGGGTGGCGTCTTCACCATTACCAATGGCGGGGTTTATGGATCACTCCTCAGCACTCCCATTCTGAGCCCGCCTCAGTCGGGCATCCTCGGGATGCATAGCATCCAGCAGCGTCCCATCGCTTTGAATGGCGAAGTCGTGATTCGCCCGATGATGTACACTGCCCTGAGCTACGATCACCGGATCGTCGATGGCAAGGAGGCTGTGACGTTCCTCGTCCGTATCAAAGAGTGCATCGAAGCGCCCGAACGGATGATGCTGGGTGCCTAAGAGACTGTTGAAATAAAGAACCCGCTTGGATTCGCAGCTGATTCATCGACTGGCGAGGCGTGATATTTATTGATAGCCATAGCTCTCAATAAATATCGCAACGAAGTACAGGCGATAAATCAGCAAGAAGACTGCGGAAGGAGTTTTTCAATAGTCTCCTTACGTATTTTTGGACTGCCGGAAATCGAGAGATCACGATCAACTAAGCCTGAGGCGATCTCGGGGAGTCAAACTGATGAATGCGGCGGAGCGCTGACGCCGTCTCATCGGGAGCGGTCGCGATTCTCTGATTTGCCAATTTACATCAGGCTCCGATTCCGACAGCCTCAGCAGATGAGGTATCGCATTATCTTCTTTTTTGTCGTGCTGGGTAGCTTGGCTCAGTCAGAGGACAACTACCCATCGCTCCCCAGCCGGATCCTCTCGACCTACACCCCGGCGGTCGTTGAAGATTCTTCCCCATCGGCGATTGCCTCGCGTGGCAAACAATTCCTCTCGTCATTGGATCAGGATCGGCTCGCCGAAGCCCAGCTCAGCTACGATAGCCCCGAAAAAGCGCGCTGGACCAACGTCCCCCCGAGAGGGCCCCAAGGCGGAGTCAGACTTGGTGATCTCAATGAGGAACAAATCAAGCTGGCGATGGATTTGCTGGCTACGGCGCTGAGCCCGCAGGGCTACTACAAGGCACGTGGCATCCCCCTGGCCGACGATCGGCTTCTCCGGCGAAGAGAACGCCGCCCTGGTTTTGGGGCCGAGGACTACTGGCTCGCAATCTTTGGCCAACCATCGGCAGATGAGCCCTGGGCGCTGCAATTCGATGGCCACCACCTCGCCATCAATCTTGCATTTCACGGGCAACAAATCTCGATGTCGCCAACCTTTATCGGCACTCAACCTCGGGATTTTGAACTCGGCGGAAAACAGATCGAGCCGATGGCAGGCAAAGACGACGTCGCGCTCGAATTGATGAAGTCGCTGACCGAATCGCAGCAGGCCGAAGCGATGCAGGGGAAAAGACGTGGCAACCTCGCAGCTGGCGCCGGTCGCGATGGAAAAGTGCCTACCCCAGTCGGTGTTTCGGCTGAGTCG
>JBCCBR010000166.1:0-7458 GCA_039033935.1 Verrucomicrobiota bacterium | reverse complement strand
TCGAGGCAGCTGCCAAACTCGCTTTTGCCCACGACTTCATTCTTGAGCAAACCGACGGTTACAACACCCTTCTCGGCGACAAAGGCTGCACCCTTTCCGGCGGGCAACAGCAGCGACTCTCGATCGCTCGAGCGATTTTGCGAAATGCGCCGATTCTCTTTCTCGACGAAGCGACCTCTGCGCTCGACAGCGAATCGGAGCGCGCCATCCAGGACGCCCTGACCGAGCTTTCAAAGGGAAAAACCGTCATCGCGATCGCTCACCGACTCTCCACCGTGCTCGACAGCGATGAGATTGTGATGATGAAAGAAGGCGAAGTCGTCGATGTCGCTTCGCACGAAGTCCTCATCAGTCGATGCCCGGATTACAAAGCACTTTACGATTTGCAGTTTGAGGGCAAGTGAGACCCTTTCCCTCGATGACTGAGTTCGAGCAAGGCATACTGGCTCTAGCCTACCGACTGGAAGCAAATCATCCGCGCCTGAACGAACACTTCAGCCAGAAGACCCGCAGCCGGGGAAAGAGCTACTCCAATCAGGATCGCGTCTCAATCTTATCGGTTGAGCATCACTCAGACTGGAGCTTCAAGGTTAAATCCGAAACGAGGGGCTCGGGTGGAAACGTTTATGGATCCACTATCCGCCTCCGCTTCGATGGAGCGGAGGATGATGCCGCTCTCGATTCACTGGAGACAGAATGCACTTGTCCGGTCGGGCAGAACTGCAAACACGCCTACGCCACACTCTTCGAGGTCATTTGTCAGGGTGAATTTCTTGCCGATGAGTTCGACGATCCTTACTTCGCGGACGAGCTTGAACCTGAGGAAGGCCACGCCCAGGAGAATTCCTGGGTAACTAGCGTCGCAAAAAAAGCCAGTGCCGAGCCAGTCGATCGATTTCGAGACAAAGAATCCGCGCTCGGTCGCCGCGAAGTCGATGCCTATGGGCTCGCCGTCAGCATTGGCTCGAGTAGCCGATGGCATGAGACTTTCGCCTGCAGTCTCACCCTGATGCGAGCGAAGCGGCTTGCCCGAGGCGGATGGACGCGGCCGACCAAAGCCAAACTGCCTCGGAATCTCCGAGACCGCTGGGAGAATCACTATCGACCTCGCGATCAAGTGACTCTCGCACCGATGGTCCGATTTGCGACCGCGCCAGGCTTGATGCGCACTGAAATTCCCGACGGAAGCTGGTGGCGCGAGATGGTTGAAATCCTTCTCGATGCCGACGCTCTGATTTGGAAAGAAGACTTTGAAAAGACGTTTCAGCGGGCTGGCCGAAGAGAAATCCAGCTGAGCTGGAAAACTCTCGACGACAGTGGCTTTGGAAACTCCATCATCGTTTTCGCCGATACAGACACCCGGGCCCACTTCCTGAACCTCGGGGAAACGTGGTATGTCGACCCCGCCACGATGACGGTTGGCCCAGCCGAGCTCAACCTGCCGGGCGAACTCACTTTGGATGACTGGCTCGTTTCACCCGAACTGAGCCCAAGCGAGACCGGCACCCTCGGAGAAGTCTTCGCCCCGATCAATGAAGCGATCGAAAAACAGACTCTCCCGGCGACGAATCCTCCAGAGCCAGCAGATGCTCTCCCTGATCTTTTCTCCGAGTCTGCCAAGCCGAGACAACCCCGCCGTTCCTCCGCTCGTCTCCCATTTCCCAAGCCGATCGAGCGGAATCAGGTCAACCTCGTTGGGCAACTCCGATCTGCCAACCTCAGGGTGAAACGTGGAAAACTCGGGAGCCCGAATCCCCATCTCCCGACCAGCTTCTACACGCGTTCGATTACTGCCGAGAAAATCGAAATGCTCAGCGACTTCCCCTACGCAATAATCGACTTCAACTATCCTGAAATCACTTTTTCAGGATTTGCTGAGAACACAATCGAGGTAACCCGAGAGGGGCATGAGATCACCCATTACCGGCGCGATCTCGAAGCTGAGGAAGCGATCGGACGCCATCTTGAAAAGCTTAATATCCATCACTTTCTAAACGTGATCCCTTATGAGTTTGGCATCGAATATCTATCGGGTGACGCCTTCATCCTCAACCAGCCGCTCGATCGGGAGAAGCACGCAGTCGGCTGGACGATGCTGCAGGAGCAACTCCGCTCCGCCTCGATTGAGAAACTCTCCATTACTTTTGAAGAAGATCTCAATGTCGAACTCATCGTCCCCGAGAAAACTTCGGTGGAATTCGAAGATGTCGAAGGCAGCGGGATCGATTGGCTGCAGTTCAGCTACGCCTTTGAGCACGAGGGCAAAGTCTACAGCCTCCTCAGTGTGCTGACGCAAATCCTCGAAGACGGAGTCGACCTCGACGAGATTGATGCCGCTATCGCTGAAAACCCCGATTACCGATTGCTGATCCCCTTCTCTGGCGATCACTCACGGGTGGTTTCGCTCCCGGCTCGCGAGGTGCTGGATGTTCTCCGAGCCGTCAGCGAGTTGTTCGACACCGAAGTCATCGATGGTTACCTCCCGGTGCCCGGACTCGCCGCTGCGCGGATTGCGAATTCGCTCGATCTTGATGATGGCCAAATCAAAGGCGAGCTGAAACGCCTGCGTGAGCAGCTCGCCGACTTCAAGGGGATCGAGACACAAAGTCTTCCCGATGGTCTCGACGCCGATCTCCGTCCCTATCAGCATGAAGGCTACAACTGGCTCAGCTTCCTCCGCAGCTTCCGGCTCAACGGCATCCTCGCCGACGACATGGGATTGGGGAAAACTGTCCAGACACTCACCTGCCTGCTCGCAGAGAAAGAGGCCAAGCGCGTCGATCATCCCAGCCTCATCGTCGCGCCGACCAGTGTCGTTTCAAACTGGGTCACCGAATCGGCGCGATTCACCCCTTCTCTCACCGTCCTCCTTTCCCAAGGGCCCGATCGCAAAGCGTCTTTCTCTGAGTGGCAAGAGCACGATATCGTTGTCACCTCATACTCCCTCATGACGCGTGACGCTGAGCATCTGCTCAAACAAGATTTCCACTACATCGTCCTCGACGAAGCTCAGATGGTGAAGAATCCGAAGGCGAAGATGACTGAAATCGCCTGCCAGTTAAAATCCCAGCACCGCCTCTGCCTCACCGGAACGCCTATGGAAAACCACCTCGGTGAGCTGTGGAGTTTGCTGCGGTTTTTGATGCCTGGCTATTTCGGTAGTCTCGAAACTTTCCGCAAAGTCTGGCAACGCCCGATCGAGCGGGGCGATGCGCCCGAGCGCCGCGCTCAGCTAATCGAACGCGTTGCCCCCCTCATGCTGCGGCGAACCAAAGAAGCCGTCCTCGACGAACTGCCGCCTCGCACCGATATCATCCGCAACGTCACGCTTCTGCCTGCGCAGGCGAAACTCTACGAATCTGTCCGAGCCGCGATGAACAAACGCGTCCGCGCTGCCCTCGCCGACAAAGGCCTCGCTCGGTCTCACATCATCGTGCTCGATGCCCTCCTCAAGCTGCGTCAGATCTGCTGCCATCCGCAGCTGCTGAAAACAGCCTCTGCTCAAAAAGTAAAACAATCCGCCAAGCTCGACGCATTTCTCGAACTCGTCGCGGAGCTCGTCAGCGAAGGTCGCCGCATCCTGGTTTTTTCCCAATTCACCCAAATGATCAAACGGCTCGAGGACGCCGTCACCGATGCCGGGTATAGCTACATCACTCTGACCGGTAGCAGCCGCAACCGTCCCGAACTGATCCGTCAATTTCAGGAAGGCGAAGCCCCGCTTTTTTTCATCAGCCTGAAAGCGGGAGGGTCGGGTCTCAATCTCACCGCCGCCGATACCGTGATCCACTACGACCCATGGTGGAACCCTGCGGTTGAGGAGCAGGCCACCGCTCGTGCCCATCGCATGGGACAGGATAAACCCGTCTTTGTTTACAAACTCGTCTGCGACGGCTCAATTGAGGAGCGTATCCTCGAGCTTCAGGCCCAAAAGGCCGAGATCGCCTCGGCGATTCTCGCTGGCGGCGAAAGCAACGCGAGCGGTCTCAAAAAGCTGGAGGCAGATGATCTCGACGCACTCCTCGCCCCGCTCGAGTGAAGCATGAACTACGGGAGACCCTGCGGGACAGCCGGGACGGCTATCCTCCGGGCCCTTGTTCGACGGCGATCAGCTCACGATCTTCTTCTTTTTTGCTTTGGGTGGCTCGACGTAGCCGGAGCTGAAGAGGTATTTCAGATCCTCCATTTCCAGGTTCCTGGTGAAACCTTCCTCTCCGAGCACGGAAGTCATCATCGCGCTTTTTTGCTGCTGGAGCACGCGGATCTTTTCTTCGACGCTGTCACGCATCAAGAGTCGATAAGCATTCACCGTCGAGGCCTGGCCAATCCGGTGGCATCGGTCGATTGCCTGGGCTTCGACCGCAGGATTCCACCACGGATCGTAGAGCACCACGTAGCTGGCTGAGGTCAGGTTGAGACCGCTGCCGCCCGCCTTGAGCGAAAGCAGAAAGGTCTTGGGATCTTTCGTTTCCTGGAAATCGCTGATCACCTCGTGCCGATTTTTGGTCTGGCCGGTGAGGTAGCTGAACGGGCGATCTCGCTCTTCCAGCTCGTCGCGGATGATGTCCAGCATCGAAACGAACTGGCTGAAGACGAGCACCTTGTGGCCCTCCTCATGGAGCTGGTCGAGCAGATAGAAGAGCGCATTCATTTTCGCACTCGGCTCTCCGACGTGTCGCGAGTTGAGCAGCGCCGGGTGACAGCAGATCTGACGCAGGCGCATCAGCCCCTGGAGGATGACGAAGCTGTTCTTGCCGAGCGACTCATCCTGTTCGATCCCAAGTAACACCTTTTGGATGCGCTCGAGTTCCTGCTGATAGAGCTCCGCCTGGACCTCTTCCATCTCTGAGAAGACGTCTTCTTCAATCCGAGCCGGCAGATCGAGCGCCACTTCGCCTTTGGTGCGGCGGAGTAAAAACGGCCGCAATCGAGCGGAGAGACGGGTCTGCGAGGTGTTGTCTTTTCGCTTATCGAAATGCTCTCGAAAATACTTTCGGTCTCCGAGGATACCGGGCATCGCGAAAGCCATCAGGGACCAGACATCGAGCAGTCGGTTCTCAATCGGTGTTCCGGTCAGCACGAGGCGGTTATTCGCCTCCAGCGAGCGAGCTGACTTGGCGGCTTTTGAATCCGGATTCTTAATCTGCTGCCCCTCATCGAGGATAATGCCGAGCCACTGCACCGATTTCAGTTCCTCAGCGGTGGTCCGCAGCTGGCTGTAGTTGACAACGAGCAGGTCGACGTCTTTCCCGAGTCGATCGAGATCGAGCTCACTGCGATTCCGCAGCACTTGGACACGGATCGAGGGGGCCGCTTTTTTGACTTCGTCACCCCAGACATCGAGCACTGACTTCGGGCAGACCACGAGGCTCGGTGGCGCATCGGGCCCGGCACTCTCCCTCAGCCAAAGCAGCCAGGTAAGCGTCTGAATGGTTTTCCCGAGACCCATGTCATCGGCGAGGATGCCGCCAAACTGATTGGTCGCGAGGTAGGCAAGAAAGTGAAAGCCCTCGATCTGGTAGGGGCGCAGATTGACATCAAGCCCCGGAGGAATTTCGGGTCGGACCTGCAGTTTGATGTTCTCAGCCTGGGTGCTGATCTTGGTCCAGGCCCCAGCATCGAACACTTCTTTCGCGAGCGGCTCGGCAAGTTGCAGAGCGTGGAGACGGTGAGTCTCGCCTGATAGATCGAACGGATCCAGCCCGATCCGAGTGACAGCTTCCTGCTGCTCCTCGGTCAGATTCATTTTCAGTCGGAGCCAGCCTCCCCGATCCATTTTCACGAACTTCCCGCGTGCCTGAATCAGAGCTTTGATTTCATCCTGACTGAGGTCCATCCCTTCAACTTTGACCACCACCTTGAGATCAAACCAGTCGATCTCCTGGTCAACGACTTCGAAGGATACCTGTGCCTCGACCGGATCTGCCTCAAGCGTCGCGAGATCGCCGTCGGCGATGATCTCGATATCTTCCGGGAGACTCTCCAGCCACTCAGCATACTTGTCGGGAAAGTTTTTCGTGACCCGGGCTCGGTAACAACCCAGATTGCCATCGAAGGTGGGCTGCATCGGAGCGATCAGCCGTCCCACTTGCCGAGCGAGCGAGCGATCGTAGCGGTAGAGCACGTCGGCTCCGCTCTCTGGCTGCTCAGTGACCTCCCAGCCTTCCCGACCAAGAATCTCGACACGAGTCTGCTCGGAGTTGCTCGCCGTGATCTTCATCAGCATGTGCTCGCTCCCGGCAGCGGTCGCTCCCGAGGAGATCGACAGATCCATTTTGACACCGAGCCGCTCTTCCTTGACCCTCTCCTGAAGCTCTTCCGGGAGCTGGGCCCCGAGGCGGTAGAGAAAGGCGATGCCCGGCTCACTCTCAATCACATTGCGGGGGATCACATAGCGCGGATCGATCAGCGTCTCGTCACGCACCCACGGCTCTGGACCGGGAAACACGGTCTCGTCGCTCATGTAGAGACTCTCGTCCCCCGGGAGCAACCTCACCGTGTGCGAGACATCGCGCCCTTCGGCGGTGACTAACTGAACTTCCAAATCTCCGCTCCCCAAGGTGTCGTTGCGACAAACCCAGATGAGAGGTGCCTCACTGACTCGGTAGGGATTTTCGTCGAGATTGACGATGCGCCCTTCCATTTCCGGCTGGTGAAACAAGCGATTGAGAAGGCGGCAGTTCTCGTAGCGATCGAGGCTGAGTCCCCCGTCCTGAGACTCTTCCTGACGAGCGGCGTGGAGAAATTTGCTCCAGAGCAGCTCGGAGGCAGCGTCCATGCGGAGCCCCCCTTGAGCGTAGCGCTCCTCAAAGCGTTCGAAGGACTCTTCAGTTGTGATTTTTTCGAACGCTTGATTGTCGCCTTCCTGCACCATGAGGCGCGCCTCGCGCGTCGTGATGCGCAGCCGGAACTCGACTGCCTCAATCGGGTCATCGGGTGGACGCTTGTCAAAAACCTCGACTCGATACCGCCACTCACTGACCTCGCGCTGACGCTCCCACTCCGCCATGCGACTTTCTGTCCATTGCCGGTCGGTGATCGGCTCGAGAAACTCGGGGAAGTCGAAGCTCTGCTTTTCAAACGCATGCGCGACGTAGTTCCAAAACTCGACAATATCCTTGGGTGCCTCAGGCCAGAGCACGAGCGGGTCGAAACTCTCAACCGGCCAACGTGGATTCAGGCGCACAAGGTCGCTGTCGAAAATCTCGCGCTCAAGCTCGAACCTTCTGAAGCGGCGCTCGATTTTATTGAGGTACTCATCTTCTTCACCCGTCAAGGAGCGCCCAAGCTCCTCTTCGAGGATCTCCGTCATCGACTTTTCGCCAACTTCGTTGGGGTGAACAGGCTGGTCCTTATGCATATCGCGATGATAGCCGACAAGGAATCCGTTCATCTCCATTTCGATGTAGTCCGACACATTGTCAAATCCCTGGTGCCAGAACTGCGGACGAGTAGGAT
>JBCCBR010000165.1:0-7460 GCA_039033935.1 Verrucomicrobiota bacterium | reverse complement strand
CACGGCGACAACGCCCAGGGCAAAACTTCGATCCTGGAGGCCGTCTGTGTCTTGATGCGGCTGCAGAGCCCGCGAGCCAACTCGCTGGCCGATTGTATTCGATTTTCCGAGAAGGCCTTTGCAGTTGGAGGCAATCCGATAGGGATTGAGTCGAGCGACCTGCGGATTCAATACCGGGAGTCCGGTCGTCGGCTTTTTGTCGACGGTGAGGCCCAGAAGCGAGGTGCCGACTACCTTCGGCACAGTGGTCTCGTTGTCTGGATGGCAAATGATGATCTCGCGCTGGTTCGCGGAGGGGGAGATGGTCGGCGGCGCTACCTCGACTTCATGTGCTCACAGCTTTTCCCCGGCTATCGGGCTGCCCAAAAAACTTATGAAAAAGCACTACGGACGCGCAATTTTCTGCTGAAGCGCGATGCCTCGATCCGGTGGGACGAAGTCGATGCCTACACCCGGGTGCTCGATGAACAGGGGCGGGTTGTGACCGAGCGGAGGCGTCAGCTGATCGAAGCGCTCATTCCATTCGCAGCTGAGGCACAGCGGATTATCAGTCGTTCCGATGAAGGCCTCACGCTCAGCTATGCCGATGGATCGGGAGATCAGTCAGACTCACTCGGAGAATGGCTCTTCGCGCGGCGAGATGAGGAAACGAGGCGACGGCAGACCATCGCCGGCCCACACCGAGACGATCTTGAGCTGAGTCTCAATGGCATGCCAGCTTCGCGGTTCGCGAGCGAAGGACAACAAAGGACTGTCGCACTCGCACTGAAGCTCGGCCAGACTCGGCTCTTCCTCGATCAAAAACCAGAGCCACCGATTCTCTTGATCGACGATGTTTTTGGAGAGCTCGACCCAGCCCGTCGCAACGCTCTCATGGGTGCCTGGCCCAGTGATTCCCAGAAGCTCATCACCACCACCCATCTCGACTGGCTCGATGCCAGCTTCGACGACGCTCGCCGCCATCGGGTGAGCGGGGCGACAGTGGCGTGAAGCTCGGTTGCGCCGCTCAGAAAACCGGATCGATCATTTCCGCATCGAGAGCTTCCCATTTGTTGATGAGCGATTCGAGCGTTTCGGGGTCATCGTCGCTCAAGTCCTCTGTCTCACCAATATCACTACTGAGATTGTAAAGCTCCCAGGGACCGGGTCTCTGTCGATTCCCATCGCGGACCAGTTTAAAATCACCTGATCGTAAGGCCGCCTTGCCCCCAACTCTCCAGAATAAGTGATCGTGTATTTCGCTCGAGTTTTCTCCGGTAAGAAAAGGCATCAGATCGCTGCCATCGAGCGACTCATCTGGTTCGATTCCCGCTAGTTTCAACGCCGTAGGAAACAAATCGAGCGAGGTCATCATTCGCGACTCAAGTTGCCCTGATGGAATCTTTCCGGGCATCGAAATCAGGAATGGGACGCGAATCCCTCCCTCGTAGAGTCTTCCTTTTTCGCCGCGCAACGGGTGGTTGCTGCTCGTCAGCTCGCGGGTTGGACCACCGTTGTCGCTAAAGAATACCACCAGCGTGTCTTCTTCAATACCGACCCGGTCGAGCGACTCAAGTATTCTCCCAACTCCATCGTCGAGTTGCCCTAACATTGCCGCAAGGATGCGGCGCTGAATGTCCTCGATGCTCGCGTAGCGTTCCATGTAGAGATCGTCTCCCTGGAGTGGGCTGTGAACCGCGTTGTAAGCGAGGTAGAGAAAGAAAGGGCGCTCGTCGCCGCAGTGCTCAATGAATCGAACCGCTTCGTCGCTGAATGCATCAGTCAAATTTGCACCGATTTCGATTGGAGTTCCGTCGCGATAGACCGGATTATCCGCATCATAGTCGGGCTCATTGTGGCCCATGTGGGTGCTCAAAATCAATCGACCGTCTTGCGATTCCCATCGCCCCTGACTACCTCCAGGAAGCGATTTGCGCCGGAGCCACGTCGTCATCCCCTCGTACGGGTAGGGGCGAAAATAGCGGCCCTCATGCAGGAAACCGTAGAAATTATCGAAGCCGCGGCGGATCGGATTAAAGTGCGCGGTCCCTCCGAGATGCCATTTACCAACGAGGTAAGTGGCGTAGCCAGCCTCATCGCGAAGTAGATCGGCCAGTGTGTTTTCCGTGACCGGAAGGCCGGCGTTCGGGTCTTCGTTGCGAGCTCCGATCGGGTTGAACTCAAAACCGAATCGAGTTTGGTAGCGACCGGTTATGAAGCCTGCCCGAGAGGCCGCGCAATAGGGTGCCGTGACATAACCATCCGTGAACCGAACCCCTTGTTTGGCGATGGAATCGATGTGCGGTGTTGGAATATCCGTTTCCGGATTCTGACAGCTCAGCTCTCCATAGCCGAGATCGTCGGCCACGATGAAAAGGATGTTTGGCGGGAGATCGCGGGCAGACAAATCAGGAGCGACCACCAACGCAAGGGAGAGTAGCAGGCTGAGGCGCCAGAAATTCAGGTTTTTCATGAGTTGATGAGCAAAAGAGAAAAGAAAAATATGAAACCCGCCAAGCCAAACGTGTCAGGATTAAGTGATGTCTCCATCAGGCGCTACAAATGAGCTGCTCCTTTGTAATCGGCTTGATGTCTGATTTCAGGTCTTTTTGTGCTGTCTATTTTTTCTCTGTTCCCCTTATGGAAATACTCGAAACACTCGCCGTCGCCCTCGGGTTTGCAACGCTCGCGGGCATCAATCTCTATCTTGTCGTCTTCATCAGTGGTCTCGCCATCAATCAGGGCTGGATCGACGTTTCTCAGAGCTATCCGGAACTCATGGCACTGGGCGATCCTCTCGTCGTGGTTGCTGCAGGTATCTTCTTCTGTGCGGAATTCTTCTCGGACAAGATTCCCTGGGTCGATTCACTTTGGGACACCGTCCACACCGTTATCCGACCAGTCGGCGGCGGTTTGCTCGCCCTTCACACCCTCGGTCCGACCGATCCCGCTTTCGAAATCGTGGTCGCCCTGCTCGCCGGGGGAGCGACTCTGGTCAGTCACGGATTCAAATCGGGGACGCGACTCGTCCTCAACACCTCGCCCGAGCCGTTCACTAACGTTGCGGCAAGCGTTGTCGGAGACGTTGTTGTCATTTCAGGCCTCGCCCTGATGAAAGAGCATCCCCTCGTCGCCGGGGTGGTATTTCTCAGCTTTATCTCGGTTGCTGCCTGGGCTACCCCGAAATTGTATCGACGGATCAAGGCTTTCGCGACTCTGGTGGTCCGCCGTCTCAAGGCGGCGCTGACATTACCTCAGCACGAGCCACCCCTGAGCAATCAGTTGGAGGAGTCTGAGGTCGAATTTCTCAGGAAGAAGTTAGGGAACGAAGCGGCAACCGTGCTCTGGTCGGCCCCTGTTATCGTCGGCCAGTCGAATCGTCTGCTCGGCTGGACCAACTCTACGAAGGGCTCAATCGTGAGACTGGCTGAGCATCCCGAACAGCTCCACTTCGTTGGCAGCAGGATGTGGCGTCCCTACCACGCGAAACTCTCACTCAAAGGTCTCACTGCCCAGCAAAGGTCTCGCTGGTTCTCCGAAGAAATCGAGCTGAAAGCAGAGAAAGGTAAGCGGCGACTGCTACTCCGTATCCGACCCGATCGACGTGACGTCGCTACTCGCGTTGTCACTGCTTTGGCCCTGCCGGCACCGGCGGTGGAAGCGGCACTCGAACCGGCCTACGCCTGAGGTTGGGCTACTCAAGTCCGACCCGAGTGAGAGGAAAGACCTCGACATCCACCCCGGGAGAGAACAACTCGTGCACCGGTCGATTTGCGTCGGTCGGTGTCATCCCCGCCGAATCGAGCGCCCTCGCCGCGAGATCCTCAACCAACACTTCTCGGGCTGAATAAGGGTCATGGTGCACTTTCCCCGAGTAAAGCTGCTGCGATTGGGGATTCCACGAAAACAGAAGGTAGCGCTCCAGCAAAAAGTAATCGAGCGACCCCGGTTCAGGCTGTTGAAGGCATGCTCCGGGAGTGTAGGAGACCGACGTCTTCGCAGACCACGCCCCATCCCGTTGCTCCGAGCTGTAGCGGATCTTCTCACCTTCGCGTAGTGCCGACATTTTGGCATGAATGTAAGGCAGATGGAAAAAGCGCTTTGCAACTTCTACAGCGAGCCACTGGTTGGCGTCGAGCGAGTAAAACCAGACCCCGGGACGTTTCATCTCGTCGAAGACGTAGGTCCTCACGTTCAGTTCCAGAAAATTTGAGATCCCGGGGACAGCGGGGCAGAACCGGGGCCGGACCTTCTGCATGAAAAAAGGCACCAGACCGATGTAGGCGATGCCTTCGTGTGTATCGACGCTGAGACCGGGCGGTAATGTCTCCGCGATCCGTTCCACCTCGATTGGCCAGTGCAGAAATAGCAAATCGCGCCAGCTCTGCCGCATCACCACGGGCTGAAGCGGGCGTTCGCAGGCTGCCGCCCGATCTGCCAGGGAAGGAGGTTCAATGATGTCTGTGGGTCCGCCGATGTAAAAGCTTACGCCACGCCGACCTATCGGCACCCGCTAATCGATACTGACGCGACTCTCAACCAGAGATGATTTCAGCGATCAAAAGCCGAACCACGCCCCTTGCCCAACATTTCTGAAAATGATACAACCCTGACCATGACTAAAACGAATCGACGTCAATTTCTCGGGGCTGCTTCCGCAACCGCCGCCTCGCTCACTGCCTCAGGTCTTCCCCGCTTTTCGATCGGGGCTGAGGGTGCCAATTCGAAACTCAATATCGCTGCGGTCGGCGTCGGCGGGATGGGAAGCTGGGCAGTCAAGGAAGCTCAGAGCGAGAACCTCGTCGCAATGTGCGATGTCGATGAAGCTCGCGCCTCGGAAAACTACAAAAACAATCCTGGGGTCCCCACCTTCAAAGACTTTCGAGTGATGCTCGATAAGATGGGAGACGAGATTGACGCCGTTGCCATTTCGACTCCAGACCACACCCACTTTGCCGCGACGATGGAGGCGATGGAGCGTGGCAAGCACGTCTTTGTCCAGAAGCCACTCGTTCACAACATCTGGCAGTGCCGGACGCTTCAGAAAGCTGCTCAGGAATATGGCGTGGTGACGCAAATGGGGAATCAAGGTCACACCTTTGAGGGAATGCTGCGAATCAAGGAGTGGGTTGACGCCGGGGTTGTCGGAGACGTCACCGAAGTGATCACCTGGACGAATCGTCCGAATCCACCCTGGTTCGTCCCGCCGGGCCAGTTTCCTCCGGCAGGGGAGTCGGTTCCAGCTTCACTCGATTGGGATCTCTGGCATGGGCCAGTTGAGATGAAGCCCTACAGCGAACACTATGTCCCGACACGCTGGCGTGGTTGGTGGGATTACGGTTGTGGCGCTCTTGGTGACATCGGGTGCCATACCTTTGACGCCCCTTTTTGGGTGCTCGATTTGGGGCTCCCGACCAAAGTCGAAGTCGAGAGAGCCGATCCTCCGGGCGACGGATTCATTCCGATGAGCTCCGTCGTGACCTATCATTTTGCGGCCCGTGGCGAGAAACCTCCGGTGGTCATGAAGTGGTATGAAAAAGGTTATGAGGTGCCAAAACCGGAAAGGTGGGATCCCGCCAAGCCCCTCCCGGATGGAGGCGGCATGTATATGGAGGGGAGCAAAGAAACGCTCTTCCACGAAGGGATGCGGCCGACCGCGCCTCGTCTCACTCCTGACGATCGCTTCAATGCGGCAAAGCCAACCCTAAAAGAAGTCGAGCGCCTTCCTCACGTCGGGAAAGGCGGACCGATTCAGGAATGGGTCCGCGCGATCAAAGGAGAGGGACCTACCCCCGGCTCCAACTTTGACTACGCAGCACCTCTCACCGAGATGGTCCTGCTGGGCGCGATAGCCCAGCGCACGGGTAAAACCATCGAATGGGACGCCGAAAACATGACCGTCAAGGGGCAGCCCGAGCTTGATGTCTTGATCAAAGAGCCAGCCCGAGAAGGCTGGAATTATGGAGAAAGTCTTTGGACCTGATCCGAGCTGCAATTGATCCGAAAAAATCCTAACGAATCCACTTCTATTCAATGAAACAGCACTCCAGTTCATCAACTCGACGCAGCCGTCGTCAATTCCTCAAGCAGACGGCTACCGCCGGTGCTCTCACGATCGTGCCCAGCTCCTACGTGCTTGGAGAGAAAAACTCAGAAGGCGAAATCCCCCCGAGCGAGCGGGTCAGGGTCGCGGCAATCGGCATCGGCAATCAGGGCGAGTCTAACATTCGATCGCTCTACAGCTCAGGCCTCTGTGACATTGTCGCTCTCTGCGATGTTGATCTGAAAGGAAAACACACCCAGAAGGCACAGGAGGCCCATCCCGATGCGCGGTTGTTCACCGACTTCCGTGAGATGTTCGACAAGATGGAAAACGAGATCGATGCGGTGCTCGTTGCAACTGCTGACCACGCCCATTTTTCTCAGGCAATGCTGGCAATGTCGCTGGGCAAGCCCGTCTATGTTCAGAAGCCTCTTGCCCACACCTACGGTCAATGCTCTCGACTGATCGACCTCGCCGCGCGCAGCGGAGTCGCCACTCAAATGGGAAATCAGGGCCACTCCGGGGCAAACTATTTTCAGTTCAAAGCCTGGACTGAAGCCGGTGTCATCAAAGATGTCACCCGCATCACCGCCCACATGAATAATCCTCGCCGCTGGCATGGCTGGGGTGCATCGGTAACCGAATACCCCAGCGAGCCACTCCCCGAGGGAGTGGACTGGGATGTCTGGACCGCCTCAGCCCCTGAGCATCCGTTTAGTTCGAAGCTCCACCCGGCTGAGTGGCGGAGCTGGTTCGATTATGGTTGCGGTGCCTTCGGAGACTGGGGACCACACATTCTCGACACGGCTCACCGGTTTCTTGAGCTTGGGCTACCGACCGAAATTGAGGCGGTCAAACTCGATCAGCCGAATGCTTTCGTCTACCCGCAGGCCTCGACGATCCGCTTCCACTTTGACGCGCGCGGCGATATGCCGCCGTGCGATGTCACTTGGTATGACGGCACCAAGAACAAGCCCGAAGTCGAACCCGAACTCGATTTCGAAGTGAAAGGACCTGGGAAAATCATCTACGGCAAAGATCTCACCTTCAAAGGTGGCAGTCACGCTTCCCCTCTCACAGTGGTTCCGAAGGAAAAGTACCTCGACGTTCGGGAGTCATTGCCGCGGATTTCAGGGAAAAATAGCGATCACTTCGAGAACTTCCTTCTCGCTTGTAAGGGAGAAGAGGAAGCTCGATCGCCGTTCTCAGTTTCTGGTGTGCTGACCCAGGTTTTCTGCCTCGGTATCATTGCTCAGCGTCTTGGCGGGACGCTCAAGTTTGATCCTGCCACCGGGACCTTCCCTGACAACGCTGAGGCGCAGGCATTGCTCGACCCGGCTCCGCGCGAGGGCTGGGAAGAGTACAACGCTCAGCATTGGTGTTACCCAACTCGGCTGACTATGCGCCGGGAACGGAGATGGAGCTGTATGGGATCGAT
>JBCCBR010000164.1:0-7464 GCA_039033935.1 Verrucomicrobiota bacterium | reverse complement strand
AAGGAACCAGTCGCATATCCGTTTGCGCGCCTTCCCCGCTTCGTTAATGGCCGACGATGCCGAAGATGTTGAGCTCGAAGCGCCGACGGTGCACCGAGGCATGGTCGCCATTCCCGCATACGTGTTTTACGCGCACCTCCGGGCCTACGCCAAGAGCTTGATGCACGACATGGAGAGTGCCGGGATCGAAATCGTGAACACGATCTGCGACCTCCGACTCCAGCCCGGCGACATCATCGCGATGCGCTCCGACGTTCAGTCGGAATCAGAGCCGGGAATGGTTTCGGGAAGAGATTGAGAAGAGTGCCTCGTCTGTGAGACTGGAATCGACATTATCCGACCGCGCCGGGCTGCTCTACACGGCTCCTCTCGTCGACGTTATCCTCCTGCTGCTGGTCTTTTTTCTTTTCAGCTCCAATTTCGTGATTCGCTCGGGGATTTCCGTGGAATTGCCCCGCTCCAGCTCCTCCCTCCCGAGCGCTCAGGAGGCTCACATCATCACCCTGGCGCCGGGGATGACCCCTCAGTTGTTTTTCAATGATGGCCAGATTAGTTTTGAAGCTCTCGAGGAAACTCTCGGAGAAGCGCGAGTGCAGACCGATCAAGTGATCCTACTCGCCGATCGCAATATCGATTACGGGACGGTGATGGTGGTTTCCGAGGCGGTCCTGAAGTTTGGCTACGAGTTGAGCCACGCGACCCTCGACGACACCGATCAGTAGCCCTGGGTCAGGGCTGAAATGGCGACAGGCAATGGCACAGGCGAGGCAGGATAAGACCGATGAGCTGATCTTCCGATGGGCGAAGGACAAGCGGCTCTGGCTTCACCTGAGCCTTTTTTTCGGGGTGTCGATTCTGCTTCATGGTGCTGGCTTTTACCTCTTTCAGGTCGTCTATCCGGCCCCAGTCAGGATCGAGCCCGAGCCCGAGCAAGTTCGGCTGCTCGTAATTGAGGGAAATACCGAGGTTCGGCAAATGCTCAAGAAGGTGCAGGATCGGATTGTCCACCTGCAGCCCCCTTCGCAGAAAACTTCGGTGAGAGTGCAACTGGCAGACCACCGGCTTCCTTTTTCACCGATTAAGGATAGGCGGACACCTCCGTTGCGGGTGCCGCCCGATCCTGAAAGCCTGGTTCAGCCATTCGATTTGGAAGCTGGTCCGGTAACGGGAGAGGTGGCGATCAGGCTGGTAGTCGATGAGAATCTCGAGTCGCGCCGAGTCGCTCCGTGGTCGGTTTTGTCAGATTACCTCGACCTTGCCCCGCAGCTCCCGAGCGTCCAGATCGAGGTCGCAGTGAGCGAAGCGGGCGAAGTCGAAGTCCAGAGAATCACACCGGATCTGGGACCCGATGGAGAGAGTGCATTTCGCTCGATCGTCGAGTCGACACTCCGATTTGAGCCAGGCGGGGCAGAGACGGTTGGCTGGATCGCGATTGAGGGGACGCCCTGAGTGTGCGATTACTCCTGTTGAGAAGACGAGTAGCAATTTGGCCTGAGTAAAACATGTTTCGAGTCACACTGGATGGAATGATCGCGGTCTACCTCGTGATCATTCTCCTGGCGCTCTTCCTCTCTTGGCTCGCCGCCGAAATTTTTCGGAGAGGGCGAGAGCAGCGGAAGCGACGGCACTACGTCATTTGCGGGATCTGCGACCATGCCTTTGAAGACATTTCGGAAAATGAGGTCGTCGCCTGCCCTCGTTGTGGAGCGCTCAATGAGCGAGAGCGGGTCATCGAAATCTGAACGATGTTGAGTCTGGCTCGGTCGTGAGACCGTCTCCAGAAATAGCCTTGATTAAGGCATCAAGCACGCTGAGATTCAGCGGCTCCCGATCCGGGATGGCATTTTATGGAAGAGCGTCGTGTCGTCATCACAGGTATGGGCGTCTTGTCTCCAGTGGGCAATGACGTCGATTCATTCTGGGCTAATCTCTTGGCTGGTAAAAGTGGTGTCGCTCTCGTTGCGGACGAGGCTTTGCGCGAGGCCCATGCCTGTAAGATCGCCGCAGAGGTGAAGGATTTCGACCCGGCGCCCTACTTTTCAGACCCGAAAGACGTCCGCAAGAGCGACCGCTTCGCCCAGCTCGGGATGGCGGCTTCGAAGATGGCAATCGAGGATGCGGCGATTGATTTCGAGGCGGTCAATCTGGATCGCTTTGGCTGCATGGTCGGGAGTGGCATCGGTGGGCTCGAGACCCTTGAGACTGCCAAGACCGTCTGGATCGAAAAAGGGCCTCGCCGAGTTTCGCCGTTCACCATCCCGATGATGATTGCAAACATCTCGTCTGGCATGGTCTCGATGGAGTACAACCTTCGTGGTCCCAACATGTGCATCGTGACTGCCTGTGCGACTTCCAATCACAACATTGGGGAAGCCTGGCGGATGATTAAATTTGATGACGCTGATGCGTTCGTTGCAGGAGGATCCGAGTCCACCATCGCGCCGCTTGGCCTCTCCGGCTTCGGCAACATGAAGGCGCTGAGCATGAGGAATGATGAACCCGAGCGTGCCTCTCGCCCCTTTGACGTGGGCCGAGACGGCTTCGTGATGGGCGAGGGGGCTGGCTGCGTCGTGATTGAAGAGTTGGAGCACGCCAGGAAACGCGGGGCTCGCATTTACGCAGAGATCACCGGCTATGGCGTGTCGGCTGACGCGCACCACCTTACCTCTCCTCATCCAGATGGGGATGGAGCCCGCCGCTGCATGGAGATGGCTCTAAAGCACGCGAAGCTCAACCCTGAAGAGGTCGGCTACGTCAACGCCCACGGGACTTCGACCGGGCTTGGAGATGTCTGCGAGACGAAAGCGATCAAAGAGGTGTTCGGCAGCTACGCGAAAAATGGGCTCATTGTCAGCTCAACCAAATCAATGACCGGTCACCTCCTCGGAGCAGCCGGCGGGGTCGAGCTGGCCGCTTGCGTCCAGGCGATCAACGAGGGCGTCATCCCACCGACCATCAATCTCGAAGAGCAAGATCCGAAATGTGACCTCGACTACACGCCGTTGGTCGCGCGCGAGGCAAAGGTCGACCGCGCTCTGACCAACTCCTTCGGTTTCGGAGGGCACAATGCCTCTCTCCTCGTGGAGCGGTTTGCGGGCTGAGGCTTTTCTGACTAAGACTCTTCGTCACTGCTGCCCCGCTTCTTTCGGGAACGGAAGCTCCAGCCCACCGGAGGCGAAATCATGCGGCTCTGAGTTGAGCACTTGCCCCCAGTAGACCAGCTGAAAGGTTGGGGTCGCCTCGGGAAAGGCGTAAATCAGGAGCCATCGGCTCGCGAGTGGCGGGACGGGCAAGGCGGTCCCAACCGGGGCGGGTTCGCCGCTGTCGAGGTCGAGCAGGGTGATGTGGGGATCGCTCCCGAAGCTCATCTGACTCGCTCCATCGATGATTTCAATGTCATCGAGATCAAAGCTGGGTCGGTGACCTGAAATCGTCACGTCGACCGCGACGAGCCGAGCCTTGATCGCCGCTTCGGGGTTGGGAGCAAGGTAGCTGTAGCCCGAGTAGGCCCATGCTCCGTTGATTTCGACTCCGCCCCCACCGAGTCCAGCGGCTTGCGCTTGGGCCTGCTGCTGCATGATCTTCTGCATCATCGCCTGTTGTTCGCCGGGCAAGAGCTCTCGCTGACCTTCGGCTGGGGGAGTGATTGTCTGAGGAAGCTCGGAACCTGAATCGGTTAAACTTCCGTCTTCGGCCTGGGATTGGTTGCCAGGGCTCTGAGGCGACGCCTGCTCGCCACAACTGGTCGCAAGCACAACGAGCGTTGATAGTGCCAGCATCGCTGCGGGGAAGTCTTTGCACATGATCATGGCGTAATCTAACCTAGTGAGGCAGCGTCTCCAAGCCTGCTTCGAAAACTCCCTCATCAAATGACTCTGCTGATGCCGAGTCAGCGATATCGGGGCTTCACTAACCCAACATTCGGAAAAATGGACATCAGCCCGATCGAAGAAGTCATTGCCGACATGCAGGCCGGGCGGCTCGTGATCATTGTCGACGATGAAGACCGCGAGAATGAAGGCGATCTGGTCGCCGCGGCGGCTACGATCACGCCGGAGCAGGTCAATTTCATGGCGACGCACGGCCGGGGTCTGATTTGCGCTCCGATCACCTCGGCCGCGGCTGATCGACTCGGCTTGCCGCTGATGGTGCGCCGCAACAATGAGTCTCACGGCACCAATTTCACGGTGGCGGTGGATGCAGCGACTGGGGTCACCACCGGGATCAGCGCAGCGGATCGTGCTCGCACACTTGGTATCCTCGCTAATCCCCTTTCCGAGCCGCCGGATCTGGTGCAGCCCGGTCACATCTTGCCGCTCCAGGCCAAAGATGGGGGAGTGCTTCGAAGGGCAGGGCACACCGAAGCGGCGGTCGATCTCGCTCGACTGGCGGGTCACGAACCCGCTGGGGTGATCTGCGAGATTCTGGATGACGATGGCAGCATGGCCCGGCTTCCTCAGTTACTCGCCTTTGCCGAGACTCATGGGCTCAAGGTCGGCTCGATCGACGACCTCATCAAATTCAGGAGAAACCGGGAAAAATTGATCGATCGCATTGAGGTGATCGAGATGCCGACCGACTACGGGCGCTTTGATCTGTATCTCTACCACAGCACGCTGAACCCGGCTGAGCACCATCTCGCTCTGGTGAAAGGCCCGATCTCAGCGACCGAGCCGACTCTTGTCCGGGTCCACAGCGAATGCCTCACCGGTGATGTCTTTGGCTCGCGTCGCTGCGACTGTGGCACCCAGCTCCAGCGGGCGATGGCCCAGATCGAGCAAGCAGGAAAGGGTGTTCTGGTCTACATGCGCCAAGAGGGGCGTGGTATTGGGCTGTCTCACAAAATTCGCGCCTACAAACTCCAGGAAGAAGGTCTCGACACGGTCGAGGCAAACGAGAAGCTCGGTTTTCAGGCTGACCTGCGCGACTACGGCACAGGTGCCCAGATTTTGCACGATCTCGGAGTCCGCGACATCCGGCTGATGACGAACAACCCGCGCAAAGTGGTCGGATTATCGGGCCACCAACTGGAAATTGTCGAAACCGTCCCGATCCAGGTCGAGCCGAACCCTGATAACGAGCGCTACCTTTCGACGAAACGAGACAAGCTCGGGCATCGGCTCTAGCGAATTTGCGGGGTTCCTTTCGGAAACCTCCTACTTAGAAGAAAAGGCCTGCCATCGCTCCAAAACTTCGATCGCCTTGCCAGAGTCGATCAGATCTCCGGCTTGAGTGAGCCCTTCTTCGAGGCTCACGGCCTTGCCCGCAACAACCAGGCCAGCGGCGCTGTTTAGCGAGACCATGTCCCGTTTCGGCCCGCCAATCGACCCATCGAGAATGCCGACGACGATCGCTGCGTTTGCCTCGGCGTCATCCCCGGCAAGATCTCCGACCGTGCCGCCATCGAGACCGAGTCCACTGGGGTCGAGCGACATTTCGATCGGTCCGTCAGATGATTTTTTCCAGATCTGAGTCGGCCCAATTGAGGAGAGCTCATCCATCCCTCGGCCATCATCAGTGAGCCCGTGGACTACCCAGGCTTCTTCCCGACCAAGACGCTTCAGTATCTCCGCGAAGACCGGGCCGACTGCGGGATCAAACACGCCGATCAGTTGCCGGCTGGGACGGACCGGATTCAGGAGAGGTCCAAGCAGATTAAACACGGTGCGCTGCCCTCGCTCTGCGAGCATTTTTCTGACTGGCACGACGGCTTTGAAAGCGGGGTGGTAGAGGGGCGCAAATAGAAAAGCGGCACCAACCGCCGAGAGGCATTCCCCGATCTGCTCGGGCGGAAGATCAATCCGAATACCAAGCGCCTCGAGCACATCGGCACCGCCGCTCTTCGAAGTGATGCCGCGATTGCCGTGTTTAACAACTTCAATCCCGGCGGCAGCTAGGACAAACACGCTCGTCGTCGAAACGTTGAACAGGTTCAGCTTATCACCCCCGGTCCCGCACACGTCGAGGCGGGGGCGGTCGGCTTGCTCCGGGCCGAGTCCGGGATTTACGGCGCGAGCCAGAAACTCGTCCGCAAGTCCAGCGATCTCTGCAGCGGTTTCTCCGCGGACCGAGAGGGCGGTGAGGAGGTCTGCCTTGCTCGCCGCATCGACACTTTCGTCGAGGAGGGATTCTGCGAGCTGAGAGATCTCAGCAGTGTCCAGTTCGGCTCCTGAGCGGATCGTTTCGGTGAGTTCGGTAATCATAGCGAATTAATTGGAACATTGTTCAGCGGACGCAGCCGCGTCAAATTTAGCTTTGCAGTATTGCCACGAGCGATCTTGCCGTCCAATCTGGTAGCAGCGCGTTTTATGGAAGAATCGCTTAAAGGTCATCTCATCCTCGCCGATCCTTGTTTAAAGGAGCCGACCTTCTTCCAAAGCGTTCTTTTGCTGACCGAGCACAGCGAGAATGGCGCCCTTGGTTACATCCTCAACCGGCCGATTGGGCGGAAAGTGGGCGAGTTGATCAGCGATGAAGTGATCCCGTCCGATCAGCGCGATCCTCTGGTCGAGGTTCCGGTATACATGGGAGGGCCGGTCAGTACTGAGCATCTCACTTTTTCCGCCCTGGCGTGGTCAGAGTCGGAAGACACGCTTCAGTATTCGACGCATCTCTCAGCGGCAGAGGCGGTGGTCTACCAGATGGAGGGTTTTGATATCCGCGCCTTTGTTGGCTACTCTGGGTGGGAACAAGGACAGCTCGAGCAGGAATTGGAGGGCCGGTCATGGATCGTTCAGGAACCTTCGCGAGACATCACCCAGCAGCATCGCTACGACTATCTCTGGAAAGACTTGATTCGCGATCTCAGCCCCTGGCACCGCCTCGTCGCTGATGAACCTGACGAGCTAGGGCTCAACTAACCTCGCCCGATCGCCGCTCATGCTCGTATTCGAGAGTTGATTTGGCCGACTGATGGCTCCCTATTTCGAACGAAGTCACCCTTTCTGAAGTCTCAATTTTCACTAGCCCGGATTCTTATGTCACGACCCCTTCTCCTCCTCGCCGCCCTTCTTTTGAGTTTTCAGCCGGGGCATTCCGAGGAGTTTCCGGGAGCAGACTGGGTCGAAACGCCCAGTCCCCTTGCATCCGAGTTTGCGGAACCGGGCGGGAAGATCTCGATGTTCGCCTCGCAATATCCACAGAGCTTCAATTATCTCATCCACAACAATCTGTTCGCTCGGGAATTTTTCCGGATGATGTTCATGCGTCTGGTCGATGCTGATCCGGTAACGCTCGAGCTGGTTCCTTCGCTCGCGAACCGCTGGACGGTGGGGGAAGATAAAAAGACCTTTACCTTTCATCTCGATGAGCGGGCCGTCTGGAGCGACGGTGTCCCGATCACTTCGGATGACGTGATCTGGACCTACGAGGCTTTGACGAATCCTGACCACCTGACTGGATCTTTTCAGGTCTTGCTCAGCCGGATCACAAGCTGCGAGGCGATTGATGAGCGGACCGTGGTTT
>JBCCBR010000163.1:0-7494 GCA_039033935.1 Verrucomicrobiota bacterium | reverse complement strand
GAGCGAGTCGGCAGCGGAATTCACGATCGAAGCCTGTCGGGCCGCCCAGCAGCACGGCACGATTGTAAGCTACGATCTCAATTATCGCCCGTCGCTCTGGAATGCTATCGGAGGTCAGTCAAAAGCCCAGGAGGTCAACCGAGAGATCGCAAAGTATGTCGATGTCATGATCGGAAATGAGGAGGACTTCACCGCCTGCCTCGGTTTTGATGTTGAGGGAGTCGACGAGAACATTCGCGGGATCGACGTCACCAACTTCAAAAAGATGATCAATACCGCCGTGGCCGAATTCCCCAATTTCAAAGCCACCGCCACAACGCTCCGCGAAGTCCATACCGCGACCGTGAATGATTGGGGCGCGATCTGCTGGCACGACGGCGAATTTTTCGAATCGACCCAGTATCCCAAGCTCGAAATTCTCGATCGAGTAGGTGGCGGCGACAGCTTTGCTTCCGGGCTTGCCTATGGATTTCTTGAATTCAATGATCCTGACAAGGCCATTAATTACGGGGCCGCCCACGGTGCCCTCGCCATGACGACTCCGGGTGATACAACGATGGCATCGCTGGCCGAGGTCGAGAAAATCGTTGGTGGCGGTGGAGCAAGGGTGGTGCGCTAACCACTTCTGAGGAGTGGCATTGTTTGCCGATCTCTATTCAGAGTTTCTTCTCCAGCTCAGACAGCTTCCGCAAAGACCTTCCGTCACTAACTAGCCATCGGCGCGGCCCCCAAACATTTTGTGTCCCGGCCGGGAATAGAGTTGTTTTCCCCGCCCCCAGGCTGGGTTGTGCCTGAACGGCCACTTGAGCTTGATGGCAGGGTCAAGATGCTGTCTGAAGCGTGGGTCTTCTTGCCCGCGAAGATCTGTTTACTTGACGTTCATTCCGAAACTGTGGTGCGATCCAATCTATGAACCGTCGCCAGTTCAGCCATTCTGCGATTTCGTCGATAGCTGCTCTCTCCCTTTGCCGGAACTTGTCACTCGCCGAGCCGGTCAGGCCCCAGCCTCCCTTCACTCTCAGCTACGCACCTCACTTCGGGATGTTCGCCAAATCCGCCCCAGGCGGCTTTCTTGAAGAGCTGGAGTTTGCCCATGCTCAAGGATTTCGGGCCTGGGAAGACAACCGAATGCCGACCCGGGATATCAAAGATCAGGAAGCAATAGGCCAGAAACTCTCCGATCTCGGAATGAAGATGGGCGTGGTTTCGGCGAAAACCGGAATCCAAGCATCGAACTTTGCCTCGCGCGATGAAGAGGCACGCGATCTCGTTTTAGAGCAAATCAGCTCTACTGTTGAAGTCGCCCGACGAGTCAATGCGGGATACATTACCTTAGTCTCCGGGCAGCTCGACCTTCGCTGGCCTCGTGAAATTCAGTTCGCCAACTGCATCGACTTACTTCGCAGAGCAGTCGATCTGGTCGAGCCCCATGCAATCACTCTGGTGATGGAGCCGCTGAATCGCTTTACCAACCATCCGGGCTCTTTCCTCGAGACCGTGACCGAGGGATACCTGATCTGCAAAGCTGTCGATCATCCGAACTGCAAAGTGCTTTATGACATGTATCACCAGCAGATCGCCGGGGGAAATTTGATTCCACTTTTCGACCTTTGTCGCGATCAGATAGGCTACGTCCAAGTTGGCGACAACCCCGGTCGAAAAGAGCCGCGAACTGGAGAGATCAATTACCGCAAAGTCTTCGCCCATCTTCATGCGAGCGGCTTCGACGGCATTATCGGGATGGAACACGGGAATTCGATGCCTGGCCCGGAAGGTGAGAGAGCCGTGGTTGAAGCCTATCGCTCGGTTGATCCAAAACCCGAGAATTGATCTGAGAGACAGATAAACGTCGGCGGCAAGAAAGTGATCGAGAATGACGATACCCACCGAAGCCTTGTCGCTTACGCAAATTGCGAAGATGGATGTCAGATCTAGGGAGTTCCCGATTCAACCCCTAGCTCCTCCAAAATTGCCTCGATCCCCTCTCTCTCCGGCGCGATCAGCGTTTCGTCTTCCGCGAGCAGAGTCTGGAGATGCTCGACGACGAGTGGATGCCGCTCCCCGTTTGCGATGAGAGAGTCAAAGGCGAAGGCGGGCAGCTGCTTGTAGATAGGCACATAACCCTCGGGAACGTCGACTCCCTCTGGATTGTCCGGTGCGTTCACAAAGCGGAAGCAGGTGACGATGCGACGGACCGCATTTTTTGATCCTGTCGCGTAGTAGAAACCCCAAAGCATGTCAGTGGTCATTCGCTGATCGAGCGGGAGTTCCAGAATTTTCGGGGTGATCTGCTTTTGCTCGTCATACTGTTTGCCAAACCGTTCGCGCATGATCTGGTCAGCCTCATCGGTTCGCGAGAAGAGCATCGCGGTGTGAAAGACCTGGAGTTGTTCTGGACTAAGCCCCTGGAGGTCGTTGTACCAAGTCGCGAGATCTGCCCGATTCTGCCGGATGATCTGGGCCAGAAAGGCGATCAGCGCGGGCTTTGCCCCCTCCTGCTCGAGGACACCCTCCGCTGCATAATCTTTGATCTGGGCGACGACACGGTCCGGACTCGGGCTTTTGTAGTAGTGCTCGAGCCAGTCAACCTCCTCCTCCGCTTCGGGCACTGGAAGTGATTCTGTCTCTTGAGCAAGAGCCAAACCAGAGCTGGAAAGGGCAAATACAATGAGGGCGAGCTGTCGAAAAAGGAGGATCATGGCTAAGTTTCCCGTAAAATCGTCTCGGAGACCAGATCCTTTCGCTAGTTTCGACTTGAATTCTGGGAGGATCGCGTAAATTCCCCGCCACCATGGCCAAAAAGAGCTGGATAGCCCGAAACAAAAAGAAACGCCGCACTGTCGAGCAGTACGCGAAGCTGCGCGCTCAGTTGAAAGAGCAGAAGGATTACGATTCCCTCAGCCTCCTTCCACGGAACGCGAGTCCCACTCGCGTCGTTAATCGCTGCGAGGTCACCGGTCGCCGTCGTGGATACATTCGCCGTTTCAAGATGTCTCGAATCACGTTTCGTGAGCTCGCTAACCAGGGGATGATCCCAGGGGTGACCAAGTCCAGCTGGTAGAATACTGCCTTGAGCGCAAATCACGGGAGGACGGGGCCACGGCCCCGTTTTTTTTGTGGACTCCCACTCGCAGAAGAAGGCTTGCTGAGCGGGCCCAGATCCGCGAAGATAAGTGCTTACAATGCCGATCTACGAATACATCTCCGCAGATGACACCCCTGGTTGCCGGATCTGC
This sequence comes from Verrucomicrobiota bacterium, assembly GCA_039033935.1. Classification (GTDB taxonomy): domain Bacteria; phylum Verrucomicrobiota; class Verrucomicrobiia; order Verrucomicrobiales; family DEV007; genus Arctic95D-9. Next base: position 4,258 of record JBCCBR010000163.1, on the reverse strand, counting down.
GAGAAAGGTTTTGAAGTGCGCCGTCCGGTGACGAGACCTCCGATGGAGACGTGCCCGATCTGCAAACGGCCCGTCAAAAAGCTCATTTCAAAGCGGGTCGCCTCTCCGACTCAGTCCAAGCCGCTCTCGGTCAGCGATGCGAAAAGCGCCGGTTTCACCGTCCTCGAAAAACGCGACGAGGGCGTCTACGAAAAGCTGTGAGCCATCTGCAGGTTTACGGCTCGACTTTCGGAGTCACGATGAGGTAGCCATCCTCGATCCGCATGTCACCGACCTGCTGCACTGACCTACGGAATTGAGGGTCATCGCGGAGGTCTTTCAGCAAATCCTCCGAGGCAACCGTGGTCATGACACTCGCTGGCACCGATTGCCCATCGACCGTAATATCGACCAGACGGATGTCAGGAGCGCCATCGACAAAATCGAGGGTGAGGACCGCTTCAGCGTTGAGATAGCGGCCTTCCAAAGCATCACCGACCAGAGGGATTGGCGGCAGATCCAGCGAATCCAAGTCAAGACTGAGACTGGCGGCGAGGCGATCTTCCACGATTCGGATGTAGACCTGATCAGCGAACGGCTCGAGGCTCGGATGCGAAGCAATCAAAGCGTTGATATCATCGCCGGTAAGGAGCAGAGGTGGGATCTCTTCATCGTTGGCAAGCGCATTCCGGAACAAATCGAATCGGAGGTTGGCAGACTCAGCAGTTTGAGGATCAATCGGCTCACGCTCGAGAGCGACTGGCTCGCTCGAGGTGTATTGAGCAATCCCCTTGTCTACGTAGTAGTTGAGACCCCAGACAGCGGCTACGACGAGGCAGACGGTCGCAACAATCAGGGCAAGGCAACCGAATCCGCAGAAAGTGCAGCCTTTGCCACCACCGGACCCTTTTTCGGAAACTGCAGCTTGGTAAGCTTCGCTCATGAATCGACTAGAGTTTTTGGTGTGAGTAGTTCGACAAGAAACCCGGTCCCCCACTCGACTTGCCCCCAAAATTCGCAATCAAATTCCAGACGCGCAACCGCCAGTGTCGGGAACGAGTGAATCTCTTCGTCACGCGCGAGCTGGTCTGCTGCCCCATGCATCCCCGGATTGTGCCCGAAGAAGATGGCAGTAGCGATCGCCTCGTCGAGTTGCTGGATCGATAATAACAGGCTACTCGGGGACGCGAGGTAAAGCGAGTCGTCGATCTCAATCTGACCGGGAGAAACGTCGAGCGCCGGAGCAATGATCGCTGCGGTTTTACGAGCCCGAGTGGCGGAACTCGACTTGATCAAGTCGGGTCGGATGCCCCTCTGAGACAGCGCCGCCCCCATCCGCGGCGCATCGCGTACGCCGCGGTCGTTGAGATCGCGCTGATGGTCATCAATGCCCGGAAAGTCCCAAGATGATTTGGCGTGTCGAGCGAGGAGCAACTGCTTCATGATTTTGCCAATGCAGGTCGGATCGGGACTTCCCATCCGCTACCCACCACAGACTTAAACGATCGGAGACTGGCCCCAGCTTGTCGAGTCGATTCCGGTGATTGAGACTCACTTGAGAGGACCTCGAAAAACCTAGCTGAGCGATCCAGCTTGTAATATCCGCCTCTCAGCTCGTTCTGAAAATTATCGAAAGCTATTGCTATCAAGAAATTTCACGCCTCATGAAAGACGTTCTCTGCGGCGCTGGATTTGTAGATCAGTTTTTTCAGGTTTCCTTGACTGGACTGCGTCTGACCGGAAAATTGGCCGTCTAGCAAATCAGACCTGCTCGCGTCCAAAACCTCGATATGAAAGCCTCAAGCTTGTTACCTCTCGTCGCCTTGACCTGTGTTTTGGTGGCTCACAGCCACGCCGTCGCTGAAAATTGGCCGAACTGGCGGGGGCCCATTTTTAACGGCTCCTCGCAGGAGACGGAGCTTCCGACCCAGTTTTCGCCAAATGAGGGTGTCACCTGGAAAACACAGCTCCCAGGCGAGGGTGCCTCCACGCCGATCGTCTGGGAAAACTCTCTCTTCCTCACCTCCGCCAATGACGCCGACGGGACCATCGTTGCGATGCGAGTCGACACCGAGTCAGGAGAAATCCTGTGGACCGTGCCTATTTCCGATGCGATTCGCCAGGACAATCGCAGCACCTACGCGGGTGCTTCGGCATCGACCGACGGCGAGCGGGTCATCTTCTTTTCTGGGACGGGTGATCTGGTCGCGCTGGATTTCGATGGGAACGAACTGTGGGCACGAAACATCCAGGAGGACGAGGGAGATTTTGCTTTTCTCTGGACCTTCTCAAGCTCTCCCCTCCTCTACGACGGCACCCTCTATCTCCAGGTGCTGCAGAGAGACGTTCCGGTCAATGGTCGTGGACTGAAACCGAACGGTATTGATTCCTACCTCCTCGCGATGGATCCGGAGACTGGAGCCACTAAGTGGAAACACGTCCGACCGAGCGACGCGATCCAGGAGTCGCGCGAAGCTTTCTCGACACCGATTCCGATTTTGCACGATGGTCGGCCAGAGATTCTGATTGCCGGGGGCGACGCGCTTTCCGGTCATGATCCGAAAACTGGTCGCGAGCTCTGGCGTTGGAGCACCTACAATCCCCAGCAAATCGGACACTGGCGACTGGTTCCATCGCCCATTTATGGCGAAGGGATCATCCTCGTTTGCGCTCCCAAGGGAGATCCCATCTACGCGATTGAAGCAGGTGGCAGCGGCAACCTGCTCGACACTGCCAAGGTCTGGACAAGCGTGGGTAAGGAAGTCACCGCTGACGTCCCGACTCCTCTTTATTACGACGGATACTTTTACATTCTCAACGGGCGCAACAAGTTCATCAGCTGCGTCCACCCGACCACCGGGAAAGTGCTCTGGATGGAGCCGATCCCTTCAAAAACCAAGTTGGAAGCCTCACCAACCGGTGCCGATGGCAAAATTTACTTCATGAGCCACCTCGGCGAGGTCTTTGTTTATGCGGCTGGTCCGGAGGGTGGAGGCCTGCTCCATCAAACTACCTTCGGTGGCCGTGAGGCGAAAGACGTCCGGGCATCGATCGTGCCTGCCAACGGAGCGCTTTACCTGAGGACTGAGGATCAGCTTTATCAGGTGAAGTGAGCCTGCCTGAGGTAAAACGGTTGTCGCGTCTGTAAGCTGGGTTGCGGAGCGGGCGTTTTTTCACCGGACTTGGCCACGCTTTGGGAAAGCGCGGCTACTGGCTGGCTCTGCGATGGGTGACCACTGGGGGTGAGCTCTCGCACCGAGGTCGGCCACGCTTTGGGAAAGCGCGGCTACTGGCTGGCTCTGCGATGTGTTGGCTGCTGAGGGTGAGGTCTCGCACCGAGGTCGGCCACGCTTTAGGAAAGCGCGGCTACTGCTCGGGGCAGTAGAGCCTCGCGTTTCCCGGCTGACTCACTTGAAGTAGCGCTTCAGCACGGCCTGCTCGGAGGGCATCAGGCTCTCGCGCCAGACTGCGTCACCTCCACTGCCATTCGATGCGGCTGCTCCGCCGGTGCGGCTTCCGCCGCTCGATTCGTCAACGCGATGCTGAGTCTCTCCGATCTCAAGGAGTTCCCCGAGACTGGCACGCGAAAAGTCCTGATTAGAAACCCCCTCGACTTGATCTGTCCCGAGGTCCTGCTCCTCACCGAAGAAAAGCGGTGCTTGGCCCGTCTCCTCATCGATCCCGCCAGCTCCACCCTGGGCCATCGGCATCATTTCGTCGCCGGGATTCTGGAAGGGAGCGTCCTGTAAATCGGGCAGCCCCTCCATCGAGCCGAGCGCCTCAGACCCCTCGGAAAGTTGTTGCTGGAGCTGCTCCATCTGCTCGGATGACATCTGCTGGCCCTGCTGTTGCCCGAGTTGCGAAGGATCAATTTCACCAAGTTGTTCGCGGAGAGACTCGTTGACCTCCATCCCGTTGCTCGAGAGACCATCAAGGGCTTCATCATACTCTTCGAGAGTTTTCTGCTTGGCCTCTTCCGACATTTGCTGGCCGTGCTGTTGAAGCGCAGCGAGATCCCGCTCCAGGGTATCAAGGTCTGAGGCGAGATCCCGAATGTCCTGCCCCAACGTTTCCCTCAAATTGTCTGTCGCCTCGAGACTGGAGTGCGAAAACCACTCCTCTTCCGGCTGCTGGCGGAGCTCGCTGATGTTTTCGCGCAGTTCCTCAAGACTTGATTCCTCAATTAGGTTCTCGTCTTCAAGAACGTCGAGCCATTCATCCATCTGCTCCCAGGCGCTCGGCTCGGTCGCTGGAGCGCAGGGCGGCGGCGAAGCTGACG
>JBCCBR010000162.1:0-7518 GCA_039033935.1 Verrucomicrobiota bacterium | reverse complement strand
TCGAGTCAGCAGGTCCGCCGATTCGCTGCCGTCCCGGCAAGCGACCTGTCGAAGGACCTGCGGCGGTGAAAAAAATTGAAAGATGTTGACTGACATCCCCAACACCCCCCAAACAGATGTTGACTGACACCCCCAATGCGCCTCCAGTGGTTCTTTTGGGGCTTTCTTTGAAAAGCTTGGTGTATCTTCGAAAGGGTTAAAAGATGGACGGCGGCGTGCTTCGAGCTCGTTCTTTTTTAGAGCGGTCGTTTCAACTAGCGGATCCGGTTCAACGAAGCGAATTTTCCTCGAATCGGCCTTCTTTCGGTTCAGGCCGTGGGCCTCACGTTTTTGAGGTGCGTTGGAGCGACTGAAGACAGGCTCAACAGGGTTAGGTCATCGATCTAACCCTGTAAGGTCGAGCTACTTGGAATCGGTGATCGGCTTTTCTTTTTAACTCAATGCCGCTGTCCTGCATGGCGCTTTGATCTTTGCCTCCTGAGGTCGAGTCGCGTAAGGATCGTGAGTTGGGGAATCAATTCGGCAACCGTCGGAACTTTTCGTAAACTTCTCTTCGAAAGAGGCTTGTAGCGAAAGATGCAAAATCTTCCGACGATCCGCGAAACGATGACGAATAGCCTTACCCTTGCGCCATCCTCCTTAGGTCTTGCTTTGAGGGCTCCGAGTTGGCTTAATGCGAGTTAGCATGATCATGTTTCGTGCCCGATTGGGGCGCTGGTTTTTGGGTGGTTGGGACTCCGGGATGAAGGGGAGTTTAGCGTTGTTGTTGGTTCACCTGCTTCTGTTCGGTCTTCGCGGGGAGCTTTTTTCGCAAGATGGCAAACTGCAGAACGAACGACTGACCCGATACTTCGAGGCGCTGCAGCAAAGCCCTGCCAATGAGAGCCTTTTTGATCGTTTTTACGATGCTTGGCTGGAGGAAGCCGACTCTGAAGCGCTCGCTGAATTTTTCGAGGCGAAGGTAAAAGAGGAAGGTGCCTCATCTGCCGATCGATTGCTGTTCGGAGCTTTGTTGGTCAAGCAGGGGCGGGACAGTGAGGCGCTCGAGATTTTTGGGCAGGCGAGCTCGATTGATCCGGAAGATTCTCGAGCTTGGGAGGAGTTAGCGAAGGTGCAGGCCCGCTTGCTCGATTTCGATGCGGCGATCGCAGCGGTTGATCGGGCGCTCGCCCTTGAGTTGGAGACGTCGGCTGCCATTGAGCTAACCCAACTGAAAGGCAGCTGGCTCAATCGGAGCGGAGAAACGGAGACAGCTCTTCAGGTCTGGCAAGAGCTTGCTGAGGCCTATCCGGATGATGAGGGCCTGGCAGAGGATTTGGTCGAATTGCAACTCGATGAAGGCCTGGTCGCGGAGGCGATTGCGACGCAGCAAGAACTGGTCGAGTCCAGTGAAGATCCCTACGAAAAAGTGACGCGAAGACTGCGGCTCGGTGACCTCTGGTTGCGGAGCGCAGACAGGGCGACGGCGTTGCAGACCTACACGACTTGTCTCGATGAAACAGGTCTCGGCACTTGGTTGGAAAAGGAGATTTTGGTCCGAATCGAGCAGCTATTCCGTCGGGAAGATGACCTGGCGGGCCTGAGGGAGCACTACGAGGAGCAGCTCAAGATCTTTGGTGACCGGCTCGCGATACTGGAACGGCTCGCTGCGATTCGGGCCGAAATGGGGGAGGAAGAAGCAGCGATCGATACCTACCGAGAGATCCTGCAAAAGACCCCCGGGGAAAGAGGATATCGCGAGCGATTCGTCGACTTGTTAGGAAAAGTGGGGCGCAACGCGGAGGCGGCGTCCCAGATGGAAGCGCTTGCTGCTAATTACCCGGAGGATCAGGAGCTCGTCGCCAGTCTTGCTTTCTGGCAGAGTCGCAGCGGGCAGGCGGAAGCGGCTCGCGCCTCGATCGAGCGATTCCTCGAGCTATCCGATCGGACCGAGTACGCCTACCTGCGAGCGGCTCGGATGCTGGAGCAATTCGAACAGATTGAGGCAGCCGATGCGGTGTTTGCCGAGCTGATCGTTGCGTTTCCGGAGAGCATATCGGTCCTCGAAGAGCACGCAGCCTACCTCGATCGCTCGGATCGGAAGGAGGAGGCGATCGCGATCTGGAAAGAAATCGCTTCGGAGGGAACCAGTGATGACGCCGTCCGTTCGGCGCGGATGCTTTCGTCGCGTGGTTTTCGACCGGAGGCTTATGCCATTCTCAAATCACGAGCCGAAGAGTTCTCGGGGGACTTTCAGTTACTGGGCCGACTTTGCGAGGAGGCGGTGGCGACCGGGAATGCGAAGGAGGCAATTCCCTGGATGGAAGAGCGGCTCTCGCTGGCTGAGCAGGCGAACGAATTGGCCGAAGTAATTAGACAGGCAATCGCTGTTCTCGATGGGGCCGAGCAGACCTCCGATTACACTGAGCTGCTACGCTCGAAAGGGGATCAGCTCGATCTTGCTTCGACTTGTCTGTTGTCGGAGTTGCTGGAGCGAAATGGCGAGTACGATGTAGCGGAAGAGGTGCTTTCCCGGTGGATCGAGCAGGGCAGCTTGCTGGCCCTCGAACAGCGGGTGCGCCAGCTCGAGTCACGCGATGACTGGGATGGCGCTGCCAATCTCCTCCAAGAGATGGCCAAGGGTGAAAAGGGTCGCAGTTCGCGAAATCTGGCCCGTCTCGTCGGGGCGCTTGGGCGGGCTTTGCGGACAGAGGAGGCCCTTATCTGGATAGCACGGTGGAAGCAAGTGTCGCCAGGGAGTTCCCAGCCTTGGCTGGAGGAGGCGCGGCTCCTCGGTGAGGGTGGGAATACGGCGGATGCGATCGCTGTGCTCCGCAAAACGGTGGCTCGCTTTCAAGACGAAGAGACTCCTCAAACCGCGCTTGCTGATTACCTTCAAATTGAAGGCAAGAACTCTGAAGCATTGGAGATCTACCGGGATCTCTATGAGGAGGCCGAGGGGCTCGAAGCCAAGCTGCGTTGGGTCGCTCGTCTCGCAACGGTTGCGCAAGAAAGTGGTAAGATTGAAGAGCTGGTGGAAGAATTTGACGAGCGGCGACGTGACAACAGCACCTCGCTCGCCCCTCTGCTCGCCCTCGCCGAAATCTATCGCCGGACGCGAGATTCTGAGGCGAGGCGGGAAATTCTGGAGGAAGCCACTCGATTGCGACCGGAGGACTTACGTTTGCTGCAGCAGATTGCCCGGATTGAGGAAGAAGAAGGTGACTGGGAGGCTGCGATTGCGACGCTCGAATCAGGTCTGCCCCTCGACAAAGGTGATGATACTGCGCGTCGTATCGCGCTACTCCATCTGCGATATGGCGACGAAGAGGTCGGCTATCGAAAATTTGCCGAAGTTCGCGGTGGCGAAGCAATGGATGCCGAAGCGGTGCTCGGACTGGCTGATGCGATGATTGTGCGAGGAGGCTGGGAGCGTGCCGCGGAATTTCTTTCAGAACATGTAGAGAGGCTGAGCGCTGACTTTCGGGTCGGGTATCTCTATGGAGTCGCACTACAGGAAAATTATGAATCCGAGAGAGCGACCGAAGTATTCCTGAGCCTGCTCGACCATACTGAGCAACTGCCTGACTATGCTCCTCCATTGTCGGTGAGCGCCAATCAAGTGGCTACTTTTTGGGGCGCAGTCCCGGACGGGACGGAACAGCTGATGGATTGGATTCAGGGCAATTGGCAGGTATTCCGATATCTCTATCAGTTACGCTCTGGCAGAGTCCAGCCAAGGGCTCATTTGTCGGGAGTGGGTGGATTGATCGATTACCCTGATACGGTCGAGGAGCTTCACACCTATGTGACGAGCCAGCTCCACCGAACGATCAGCTTCTTTAGTGATGACGATGAGCGAGCTTCTATTGTGGCGAGAATGAATTCGCGGGGGGTGGAGAACGCCAGCCTTCTTGCTGAAATCCCGTTCCAGGAAAACTACAATCCAAACTTTATCGATACGAGTTCTCTGATTGGCAGCCACCCTGACAATCTTGCGATGAGGGCGGCGGCTATTTTGACGGTAAGTTCTCGCCTCAGTAACCAGTTTGGCGGTGCGCCGATTCCAGATCGGGACCTGATGCTGGAAAGCGAGGCCAAACTGAGAGCGGAGTATCCCCATCTCGCGGTTGTGGCTGGGCTTCTCGCAACGCTTGATGGCGACCAGCAGGTGCGCGATGAGATCGCTGTCCGACTTGCCACCTACCGAGAGCTCGAAGATCCGCCGGACCTTCTTTTTCACTGCATTTCGATGATGATGCAACAGCCGGCAGCAGAGGCTTTTCCTGAAGAATTCAAAGCTTCGCTAGTCGACCTTTTCGCTCAATGGCGACTATCAAAAGCACAAAATGATACCCCCTCGAATCTTGCGGTGCGAACGACCCGCAGTCGCTTCGGTCCGGCGGACCCGCAAGCGTCCCTCCTGCGGGCGCTTGAGGATTTAGAGCCATTTGCTGATTATCTTGATGAAGCGATTGAGGAATATGAGCAGGAGAGAAAAAAGATGGGGCTCACTTCGCAGAGCTCGCTGGGCCGGTATTTGGTCAATGTGGCCCAGAGACAGATGCTGCTGGAGCCGCTCGCGTTCCCGCCACTCGAACTACCGGACTTCCCTCCTAACATTTTGCTTCAGTTCGGAGAAATTCCTGGCTACGGGTTTTCTACGGTGCGGACCCCGATTGATCCTGAAGCGGCGGCGGGACTCGCCGAGAGCCGGAAGCATCCGCTGGTGAAAGCGATCTTCTTTCACTTGGCAGGAAATCGTGAAGCAGCTGACGCCGCGGTTGAGGCTCTACTTGCAGATTCAAAAACGAACCAAACTAGGCCACCCTTGCGAGAGGCGCTTTTCGCAGCTGGCTATTGGCAAACGACAGAGCGGTGGGGAAAAGCAGGTGAGACTCTCGAGTCGATCCGCCTCCTGCCGATGTCTCGGGTGCTTCGCCAACGGATTGACCGGGCTTTGGTCGTGAGTGCTCAGAACACAGGTGATCAATCAGATGATATCGCCAGAGCTGTTGATCCCGAGAGTCTCAGAGAATGGGGGGCTGCCGCAGCACTGCGTCTGCGTTACGCCCGGCTTTCGGCTCAACATCGCGGAGAGTTGGTGGCTGTGTTAGAAAATCTTGGCGAGGAAGAGGCCTCGAAAGCGCTTGCGGAACTAGGCAAGACCCAGCTTGCAAGTCGATCTGGAGTGTTTGTCAGCCGAACTATGCAATCGTCGGGTGCAGGCGGGGTTGGTCAGCAGGTCGGGCGCTTTATCGAGGCAGGAAAAAATGATCAGGCACAGGATCTGGTGCAAAGGACTCTGACTCAGGCTGTCGCGCCCTTGGTGGGTTCGGGTACTGCGCGATGGGACTACGGCCTGATCAGGCTGGTCGGCGAGCTGCAACGAACGCATAAAAAAGTGCTTCGAGGTGCGTTCGAGACTCATCGTCCAGGTCAGGAGGATGCGGCAAAGAAATTCATCGAACATGCAGCGATGCTGGAGTTACGAGGGGATATGGCAGAGGCCGGAACATTTTATGAGAAGGGTCTCGAGAAAATGGAACCCGCGCTGATGAGGCGGTATGCGGCGCGAGCCGCGACCGTTATAGCGGCGACAGATCCGGCGGCGGCTCATCGCATCTTCAGTGAATACAACTCGCAGGGGTTTGCGAAGCTCGGACAGAATCTCGAATCGATCCAGACGTCGATGCGCTACAACCGCTACACTGGTGATCGCCAAACCGACAGCGTCACGCCAAATCTCGCCAAGTTCGTGGCGCTTGTTCTGGGGAGCCTCGATGAGGAAGCGGGGGCTACTCAACGTGGGTTGGGTGAAGTGGTAGATAAAGTACTGCTGCCGCTGGTCTACCTCGACGACTTTCCCGATTTTTACGGGACTGAGTTCGCAAAAAACTTCTCGAATCGAAGCCCGTCTGAGACTTTGGTCAGTCGCCGCGATGAAGCTCATCGTAGCCTTCACGAGTCGATGTTGCGGATACCCGGGCTCGCTGATCGAGGTTTTGCCGGGTTGCACTGTTTGGAGATCTCAAAGAGAGGGCAGAGTGCTTTCCTTGACGAAGCGCTCATCGAGCTAGCGCACGAAGCTCTCGCGACTATCGATTCGCAACGATTCGGGCAACTGCCTAGCCAACAGACCTACTTTCGATTTTTACGGACCGATGAGATCCCGGGCTGGTATCCAGAAGAGTTTTTGGTCTGGAGTCTGAAATCAGGCGGTCAACCGCGCGAGGCTGCGGAAAGCATTCTCGAAGTTCTCAGACAAAGTAAAAGTGTCGAAGCAAGACATCGCGCTCGGATCATGATTGAACTGTCTTATGCAGATGCCAGTAATTTTTCGGATGCGCTGGAGGACACTCTAGTGGGGCCGTCGATTTCGGCGTCTGTGTATTCAACGCAACACCTTGCGAGGGCCACCTACGACCAGAAATCGCGAGCGGCCAAAGCGTTTCACGTCTGGTTGAATCGCAGAGAGGAATTTGGCGAGCAGCTGGATTGGATTGCGATTTGGGAGGAGCTGGTTAAAAAGGGTGTTCGGCAAGGTCGCGGAGAGCCTGCTTTGTTCATGACCCACTACACCGATTGGCTCAGACGTGAAAAAGGCTGGCCTGCGGCTGAGGCATTCCTGAGAAAGGCGACCGTATTCTGGCTCGGCGATTCGAGTCGGTGGGATCGCTTCGCCAAGAGTAGCGGGCAGCAAATAATCCAAGGAGGCTCTTCCTACTATCGTCGAGGAGAGTTCACCGAGCCGGCCCACATCCAATATGCAGCCTTCCTTGGGGCCTGTTCATGGAACCCTGGCCTGACCTTTCGGATATCTCCCTTTGTACAGCGGCACGAGCTTGATGACAGCTATCAGGTTTCCCAAACGACGCCTATCGTCTATCTCAACGACAATAATTTTACTCGGAACTTTAGTATGCTAAAGCAGGCGTTTCTGGATGGGCCCTTCACCGAAGAGATGGAAGCTTTCGCTTCGATCGTCGCGGGAGACAATCGGGATCCGGCGATGGTAACGATCCTGAAAAGAATCGAAGACGTCGCGAGTGAGGAAGAACTGACCGACTTCCGTCAGGAGTTGGAGCAAATCGGTTCGTTTGGCAGCCAGCTTTCTCTAGCCTGTCTCGATTATATAGCGGGTGATAAAGGTAAATCAGCTATTCGAGATACAATAGGTGACTTGCGCGCTGAGATCGAAGTGATGGATGGCTTTGCCCGCAATGAAGTCGCCACCGTGATGACGACGATCTTTGAGAATGGATTCCCCACCGCTTGGGGTAACGAGAATCCTGGTGCCGCAGCAGTAGTCGAATTGCTGGGTGCTCAGAGGAGCAAGTCTGTTCAGGAAGAGATCGATGAATTCCTCGCGCTGGATTCGCTGGCAAGCCTGGATATCACCTCTAGCTATGAACTGGAGAAAAGGCTGGGCCAGTTCATGAATCAGTTGCTTCCGCGAGGAGAGTTTGAATCGATGGTGAGTCTTTACTGGCACGCAATGGACCTGATCGAGAAGGATCGGCGCAAGGGGATTTGGAG